>SLST01000458.1 GCA_007130265.1 Spirochaetales bacterium | reverse complement strand
CTCGACTCCCGGGGAAATCCGACCGTTGAGGTGGACGTCGTCCTCGAGGACGGTTCGTTCGGCCGCGCTGCGGTACCCTCGGGGGCATCGACCGGCGAGCACGAGGCGGTCGAGCTTCGCGACGGCGACAAGAAGCGGTTCAAGGGCAAGGGAGTCCTTAAGGCTGTCGAGAACGTGAACAACGTCATCGCGGCGGAGATCGAAGGGCTCGACGCGCTCGACCAGGTCGATATCGACACGACGCTGATCGAGCTCGACGGGACGGAAAACAAGGCCAAGCTCGGGGCGAACGCGATCCTCGGGGTGTCGATGGCGACGGCGCGCGCCGCCGCGGATCTGCTCGGCGTCCCGCTGTTCAAGTACCTCGGCACCTACCACTCGACGCTGCTTCCGGTGCCAATGGCGAATATCCTCAACGGCGGATCGCACGCCGACAACTCGGTGGATTTCCAGGAGTTCATGGTGATGCCCGTAGGCGCGGAGTGCTTCCGCGAGGCGGTCCGTATGACCTCGGAGATCTTCCACACGCTGAAGGGCGTGCTGAGCGACAAGGGCTACTCGACGTCGGTGGGAGACGAAGGCGGATTCGCCCCGAACCTGAAGAGCAACGAAGAGGCGTGCGAGGTCATTCTCCAGGCGATCGAGATGGCCGGGTTCAAGCCCGGTGACGAGGTGATGATCGCGCTCGACCCGGCGGCGAGCGAGTTCTACGACAAGGAGAAGAAGAAGTACATCTTCAAGAAGTCCGACGGGCGTGAGCTCTCCTCCGCTGAGATGGCCGACTACTGGACCGACTGGACCAAGAAGTACCCGATCATCTCGATCGAAGACGGCATGGACGAGGACGACTGGGACGGCTGGAAGGCGCTGACGGAGAAGGTCGGCGACAGGATCCAGCTCGTGGGGGACGACCTCTTCGTCACCAACACGAAGCGCCTGAAGCGGGGCATCGACGAGGGGATCGCGAACAGCATTCTCATCAAGGTGAACCAGATAGGGACGCTGACCGAGACGTACGAGGCGGTTGAGATGGCCAAGAAGGCCGGTTATACGGCGATCGTCAGCCACCGGAGCGGCGAGACCGAGGACAGCTTCATTGCCGACCTGGTGGTGGCGCTCGAGACCGGTCAGATCAAGACCGGAAGCATGAGCCGTTCCGACCGGCTCGCGAAGTACAACCAGCTGATGCGGATCGAGGACATGCTCGAGACGACCGCGAAGTACGCAGGAAGGGAGGCGTTCTACTGCATCTGATCTGCTGAAGCGAGCCTGAGCCGAGCTCAGTGCTCTATGGTGAAGGTTGTATAGCCGCGTTTGGTTGGACGATAGTCCACATCAAGCGCGGTGACCTTTGCTCCGGGAGGGCCCTTGCGCAGCCAGTCGGCCATCTCTTTGACGGCGTCGGGCTCGCCCTCGCATTCCACGCGAACCGTGCCGTCCGGCAGGTTCTGCACGTAGCCGGCTACGCCGAGCCGGTGCGCAACCGATCGTACGGAGTACCTGAAGCCGACGCCTTGTACGCGCCCGCGCACCGTTGCGGAAAAGGCCGGCTTCCTGACGTTCTCACGTCGCATCGCCAAGCAGCTCCCGGATTCTTCTTTCGAGCGCGCCGTAGTCAAACGGCTTCGCGAACACCTGAAACGGGATTCCCATGTCGGAGTCCACCAGGCCGCTCATGACCAGCACCGGCAGATCCGGGCAGAATCGCCGCAGAAATCGTATCCAGTAGTCGCCGCCGAGCGGCCCCATCCGGAAGTCGGTCACGACTAGGGCTACCTCGTGATCCAGAAGCAGCTTGATCGCGCCCACGCCGTCTGACGAAACGACGATCCGATGCCCTTTGAGCTCGAGATAGTCGCGCAGCGTCAGTCGGACGCCGTCGTCGTCGTCGACTACCAGGACGAGCGGAGCATCGTCCATGCTACTCACCCATTGCACGCCGGGCTATGAACTCGTTGATGGTCTGATTCAGTCCGTCGAGCTCGAGCGGCTTGGCCAGAAAGGCGTCGGCGCCCTCCTTCAGGATCTCCTCCTGCTCCGCCGGATCATCGAGGCCGGAGACGGCGACAATGATTGGTTTGGTCACCCCTCCGGCGTCTTTGATGCTGCGGGCGAGCTTGTGTCCGCTGATGCCGGGTAGATCGATGTCGAGCACGATCAGCCCGGGCTTCTTCTCGGCGAGCATTCGGCCTGCCTCAAACCCGTCGAAGGCCTGGTAGACGGAGAAGTCGGGATGCTTCTTTGAGAGGTACTGGTAGACCAGATTGTTCAGGTCGCGATCATCGTCCACGATGAGAATCGTGTCGATCTCCAGCTGCTCCTCGAGCACGCGCTGCAGCTCCTCGGGCATCCGCATCCCGCGTGAATGAAGGAAGTCCACGAGATCCTCGGCATACACCCGGTACTGACCGCCTGGCGTCGTGAACGCCTTGAGATACCCGTTCTTGATCCAGTTGATCGCCGTCTGGTTGACCACGCCGCAGATGTTGGCGACCTCGAGAGCCGAGAAGATTCGCACTTTCTTATCGTTTTTCGCCATCGATCTCCCTCTTGCGCCGGCACCGCGCACCGTCACGCAGCATACCCGTCAACTCTACCAGCATACGGCGCTTTCGACAAGTATATATGTGATATATCCAGAATATCAATGCAGAGTGGAAGAGCTACTCGTGTCGGTCGTACCCGTCACCCGCGTCGTCGCCGGCCTCACCGATCTCCTCGGCGATCCGCCGCGCGATCGGCGTGACGAAGCCCCTGCGGTGCAGACGATCGCGGAGTTCGTCCACCGAAAGGTTCCGCCGGCGCGTGAGCCGCTGCGCGCAGGCGCGCGCGCTGTCCGCCATCGTCGTAGCGTGCTCGTCGAGCACCGTGTTGATCGCTCGCTCAGCAAGTGCGGCGTCGATCCCGCGGTTGCGCAGGCCGCCTACGAGGTGGGCGCGTCCTTCGGGGTGCGATCGGAGCCGTGTCCGCACCCATCCGATCGCAAAACGCTCGTCACTCAGCGAGCCCGACTCTTCGAGCTCGTCGAGCACACGATCGACGTCTGTCGCATCGAGCTCCCGCTGCACCAGCTTTCTCCGGAGCAGGAAGCGACTGTGCTCGGAGCGGGCGAGCAGCGACATCGCTCGCGCGCGTGTCTGAACCAGCCGGCTCCGTGCGAGGATCGACTCCCAGCGCCGCTCATCAACCTCGTCGCCGTCGTAGAAAGGAGCCTCTTCCCACACGCGCATCGCGACAAAAAAAGAGGAGGCATCCGCGAGGACGACTTTGATCTCCTCTCCGGGCCTCCCCCCTTTTCTGCGGACGACCTGCTCGATCTCAACGCTTGGAGAACTGGAACTTCTTTCTCGCTCCGGGTTGACCATACTTCTTTCGCTCAACCATGCGGGGATCACGCGTCAGGAATCCGTTTGCCTTGAGGGTGGACGAGTTCGTCTCGTCCGCGGTGACAAGCGCGCGGGAAACGCCGTGGCGGATCGCACCCGCCTGCCCGCTCAGCCCGCCTCCGGTGACGGTGACGACGATATCGTACTTTTCTGCGCTGTCCGTTACCGCGAGCGGCTGTTGACAGATATACGCGTGCACGCGATTGGGGAAATACTCGGCGAGCTCACGGCCGTTGACCGTGATTCTGCCCGCGCCTTGGTTAAGATAGACACGCGCGACGGAAGTCTTCCGGCGTCCGGTACCACACGCTAACTGTTCTGCCATGGATACTCCTCTACTCGATCGTCAGGGGCTCGGGTTTCTGAGCCGCATGGGGGTGGTCGGGACCGGCGTATACCTTCACGTTGGTGAAGAGCTTCCGCCCAAGTCGATTCTTGGGAAGCATGCCGCGGATGGCGTGTTCGATGACGTGAGCCGGCTTCTGGGCGATCATCTGTTCGAAGGTGCGCGACCGCAACGCTCCCGGATACCCGGAATGGCGGTAGTACATCTTCTGAGTCGCCTTGTTGCCCGTCACCCGAACCTTCTCGGCGTTGATGACGATCACGTAGTCGCCTACCTCCTGGTTCGGGGTGAACTCAGGCTTGTGCTTGCCGCGCAACACGGTGGCGGCCTTGACGGCCACCTTTCCGAGGATCGCGTCCTGGGCGTCGATGACGTACCATCGCCGGTCGACATCCTTCGCTTTTGGAAATATCGTCTTCATTGCTTCACTATCGCGCCCGGCTAGTTGTCAGCCTGCGCCTCCTCTTCTGCTTCTTCCTTCTTGGCCTCAATGCGATCCTTGATGTCGGCGATGCCGATGAAGACAGCGATCAGTCCGACGAACACGGCGATGATCGGCACGCCGCCTTTCAGGAAGTCGATGACGTATTCCCACCACTGCAGAGACCACGATACCGGAAGCACCGAGTACACGGCAAAAGCAATGAAAATGATCCCCACGATCAACGCCACCATATGTTCCTCCTCACGGATGCGCGAAAGCGTCCTTGTAAGATAGCAAAATCCACCCGAGTGTCAACTACCGCCGAACGAATCAAGCTTTGCGCCGACCGGGAACGATAGTAGCTTATGCCCATGGATGTACCGTGTGTTCGGGCGACCGTCGACCAGGAGCTGTGCGTGGGATGCGGCTTCTGCGAAGAGGTGCTGCCCGATGTGTTCGTGCTCGGCGACTACACCGCGACCGTCGCAGGCGGTGCCGTGCCGGCAGACGGGCTCGGTGCGCTCGAGGGAGTTGCACTTGACTGCCCTGTCGGCGCCATATCAATAGTGCCGTGCTCACGGCATCCGTCTGCTGACGAACACCAGAAAGGCGAGGATGAAGAAGAGGATCGGCAGGTTCGTCAGGATCAGGGGGAAGACGGCAATCCCGGCGACGCTGACGACGTCGAGGCGGACGACCCCGAGCGTCTCGAGCGCCGAGAAAACCACCTCGCCATAGTGCGCGACGGTGCCGACGACGATGAGCATCCACGCCGTGTCTCGCGTCTTTGACCAGACCATGATCGCAAGAAAGGTTGCGAGCGCCCCGAGCACGAAGCGCGAGAGCATCAGGATCGCCTGTTCAGTTCCCACCCGTCCCTCTCTTCCCGTCTGATTGCGCCGCAGCCGCCCGAGCCGTGGTCTCGAGACATGCACGCTCCCCATCCGACAGCTCACCCGGCGCGATGCTCGGGGACTCCGGATCGGGGCTGATGAGCACCCCGGAGCGCAGAAAGCAGTCGAACACGCCGTCGTAGTCCTCCACTGCTTCGGGCACGAGGTACGGCCCCACGCGCCCGAATCCGGGTAAACGTACCACGGGTCGCCGGCCCGATGAAACCAGCGCCCACGCGGCGGCTGTCAGGGCCGCGAGCGCCGGCTCCGGCACGAGATCGGACGGGAGCGTGACCCCGAGGCCCGCCGGATAGACGACGGTCTGGGCCTCGAAGAGGCCGCCGTCGGGCAGTATAGGGAGAAGCGCGACCGGAGGCGCCCCGGGAATGTTGCGAGGAACCGCGGGGAGGAAGGGCCGCCAGTACTCGACCCCCGGAGCATCTTCGGGCGTGCGCCGTACCGGATCGGCGGGACGACACGACGCCGGCAGGCCGATCGCGGCCGCGACCGCCTCGAGCGCGCGCGTGCGCGAGGTATACACGGCGAACCGCAGCGAGGCGTCGTCGCCAAGAAGCCGACGGAGGGCCTGTTCCAGCCGCCGCTCCTGGACGGAGGGCATTGAGGCGAGCACGCCGCGGTCGAGCACCCGCTTGACGACCGACACGACCCCGCTGCGATGCCCGAGGATTGCCCGTCCTCCGGCCTGCCAGAGGTCAAGGATCCGTCCGCCGTCGACGGTGTAGAGCCTGTAACCCCTCGCACGCCTGATTCGCGGGAGACGGCGCAGTCGCGCCTGTGCGCTACCAGTCATCGCCGGACACCTTTTCGAGCGGTGTGTAGCGCGGCAGAAACTTCGCCACCCGACCGGTCTCAAAGCGCACCTGCACCACGAGCTCGCTTCCGCTGTGGCGGCACGAGGTAACGACCCCCATGCCGTAATCATCGTGGTACACGGCCCCGCCCACCGGATACTCCTCACCCCCAGGCGCCTGACGACCTCGCCCGCCGGCGGTCGCGTGGCGCAGGAGTTCCGCGGGTATCTCACCGAGAAATCGCGATGGAACGAAGTCCATGACCCGGCCGTGCAGTCTGCGGTAGCCGCATGAGGTCAGAAAGAGCTCGTCACGGGCCCTGGTGACCGCCACGTAGAAGAGCCGTCGCTCCTCCTCGATCTCGTCCGGATCCTCGTCCCCGCCGCGCGGGAAAAGCCCTTCCTCGAGACCGGTAACGATCACGCGGTCGAACTCGAGCCCCTTCGTGTTGTGCATCGTGATCAGGGTGACCTCCGCATCGAGCGACTCGTCGGCCTCCCGCGAGCGGTCGAGCTCTACGAGCTCGAGGAACTCGGCGAGCCCCTCCTCGGTTGCCGGGTAGAGACTCGCGGCGTTCACGAATTCCTCGAGGTTCTCGACCTTTGACTGGGCGACGATCGGGTCCTGGCCTTCCGCGTGCAGTTCCCAGAGACCGAGCTCGCGCACGAGCGCTTCGGTGAAGTCGGAGAGCTTCCCCCCGCCGAGCGACTCCCTCGCCCGCCGGATCGTGGCGCCGAACGCCCGAGCCGCGGCGCCGGCCTTGCGGGAGAGGCCGGCGGCGGCGGCCGCAGTGGCCTCGAGCACGTCGCCGCCATGGTCGGAGAGCGCATCGGTCACCGTCTCGAGGCTCTTCGCGCCGATGCCGCGCGCCGGCTTGTTCACGATGCGGCGGAATGAAACCTCGTCCCGGGGATTCGCGCATAGCTTGAGCACCGCAAGCGCGTCCTTGATCTCCTCGCGCTCGTAGAACCGCAGCGAACCGACGATTCGGTACGGGATTCCCGCCCTGATCAATGCGGACTCGAAGAGCCGCGACTGCGCGTTCGTCCGGTACAGGATGGCCGTCTCTCGGGGCTCGCGGGAAATGAGGTCGAGGCAGTAGTCGACCTCCTCATCCTGGTCGCGCAGCAGCGCGAGACTGGGCTCGCTTCCTCCGGTCCTCTCGGTCCAGAGGGTCTTACCGAGCCTTCCCAGGTTGTGCTGAACGACGGCCGACGCGACATCGAGGATCGGTCCGGTGGACCGATAGTTCTGCTCGAGCTTGATGACCATCGTGCCGGGGAAGCTCTCGCTGAAGGTCAGGATGTTCCGGACCTCGGCCCCACGAAACCGGTAGATACTCTGATCGTCGTCTCCGACGACGCACAGATAGGTCTCCTCGTCGCAGAGCTGCTTCAGCAGCTCGTACTGCGCGACATTGGAATCCTGGTACTCGTCTACGAGCACGTAGCGGTACCGCTGCCGGGTGCGTCTTCGTATCGCCTCGTCGGCACGCAGCAGCTCCACCGGCTTGAGGATGAGGTCGCCGAAGTCGACGTTCCCGATCTCGTCGAGCCTCCGCTGGTAGGCGCGGTAGATCTCGGCGAGCTCGGGCCCGGGCGAGATGAGGCTGAGGTCGTCGCCGGGACGCAGGGTGTAGTCTTTCGCGCGGCTGATCTGCCTCGCGTACCGGGCGAGACCTCCCCGGGGCTCATCCGGATAGATCGTCCGCAGCAGGCTGATCACATCATCGTCGTCGTAGATCGCGTAACCGCGATCGAGTCCCGCGGCCGCGGCGTTGCGCCGCAGGAGCCAGGCGCCGAAACTGTGGAAGGTCCTGATCATGACGTCGGCGGCGGCGGGCTCCATCGCTGCTGCCCGCGCGCGCATCTCGGCGGCCGCCTTGTTGGTGAAGGTCACAGCGAGAATGGACCTGGGGTCTACCCCCAGCTCACCGATCAGGTAGGCGATCTTGACCGTGATGACCCGCGTCTTTCCGGAACCGGCGCCTGCGAGGATGAGAAGCGCGCCCCCCGTGTGGAGAACGGCCTCGCGCTGGGCTGGATTGAGTGTTTCGAGTTCAGCGCGTGCTGCCACCGTCAGATCCTATAGCGGCACGGCCTCCAAGTCCAGCCCGTTGCGACGGATGATCCGGCACCGTACAAAACTGCCCGGCTCGAGCGAGCCTTCCGGCGCGTTGACAACGACCGAGCCGTCGACCTCCGGCGCCTGAGCGTAGCATCTGCCTATCGCGAGAGGCTCGCCGGGAACGCGTTCCTCGACGAGGACGTCGAGCTCGCGTCCGACGAAGCGTTCCATCCTCGCATGGGTGATCTCCCGCTGGCGACGTTCGATCTCCGCGGCCCGTCGCGACGCGAGCGCCGGAGAGACGTCGAGCGGCGGATCCCCCCTCATCGCCGGCGTGCCCTCCTCCGGCGAGTACGGAAAGACCCCGAGCCAGTCGAGCCCGGCTTGCTCTTGAAAGCGGAGCAGCTCCCGGAAATCGTCTTCGCTCTCACCGAGGAACCCGACGAGGAAGGTGGAACGGATCACCGCGTCGGGCAGGGCGGTCCTGATCCTGCGCAGCAGCGCGAGGTATCCCCCGGCGGAGCCTGGTCGACCCATCCGGCGCAGAACGCTCGCCGAGGCATGCTGAAACGGCACATCGAAGTAGGGCAGCAGGCGGGAGTCGGCCTGAAGCAGGGGGAAGAAGGAGTCCGGGAAGTGGTCGGGGTAGACGTAGAGCAGTCGAACCCAGAATTGGCCCTGCCGACGCGACACGGCACGGAGCAGCTCCTGCGGCGAAGAGCCGGGCTGATCGCGACCGTAGGAGGCGAGGTCCTGCGCCACGAGGTTGATCTCCCGGATCCCGCGATCGAGGAGCGCGTCGATCTCGCCGAGCACCGCCTCGATCGGCTTACTGCGCGACCGGCCGCGGATCAGCGGGATCGCGCAGAAGGCGCACCGGTTGTCACACCCTTCGGAGACCTTGACGTACGCGGAACCCGGAAGCGAGAGGAGCGATGAGCGCCGGGCCGATTCGAGCCCGAGCGTTCCGCCGCGTCCGGCGGTTGGAACGAGAACCTGCGGCCCGGTGTCTGGCGCTTGCGAGTTGTCCGGCGCTTGCGCGGTGTCCGCGGTAATCGACTCGAGAAGCTCAACGATTCGTGCAGGTGCCCGGTTGCCGAAGACGCCGGCGAGCTCCGGTATTTCGGATGCGAGGTCGTCCGGGTAGCGCTGGGAGAGGCATCCGGCCATCACGACGCGGGCCTCCGGGAACGCGCTGAGGAACCCGAGCGCGACGTCGATCGATTCCTGCTTTGCCGGACCGATGAACCCGCAGGTGTTCACGAGGATGACGGCCGCCTCGTCGGTCTCATCGCAGCGACGCCAACCCGAGTCTTCGAGCGCCGCGATCATGATCTCGGCATCGACCTGGTTCTTGGCACACCCGAGGTTTTCAAGAAAGAAGCTGCGTGTCATGAAGCTTCACTGCGATCGGTCAGTAGACCGGAATGAGCTCGAGCAGAACGCGGTCGGACTCCGGGTCTGCGACCCACGTGATCAGACCCGCAGTGACTTCACCGGGGCCACCGAGCGACATCTCCTGCCCGGCGACCTGGAGTCGCGCGCTCGCGGCGTTGGATAACCAGAGCTTCAGACGGTCCCGAACGACCATCTCGATGGTCTCGCCAGGCTGGTGGTATTGCTCTACGCGGGCCTGCCCGTCGGCCTCATACCGGAACATCGCGTAGCCGCCGAACTCGATGGTGACCGGGAACTCTTCCGGCTCGTCGTAGGCAGCGATCAGCCGGACGCTCTCCTCGCGGGTGGGTTCGCGCGTCGACCCGATCGACGGCGCGTCGACTACCTCGCCGACCGGATCCTGAACCGTGGGGCGACCCGCCGCGGCGGCGGCAACCCCTCGGTCGAGCCGCATCACGACACTGCGCGGAGCATCCGCTGTGTCCACGCTGCGTACGACGATCCGCAGGTCGCTCTGGGCATCGTCGTTCACGTCAATGAGCGCCTCTTCACCCACTCTGATCCGCTGCTCGCGACCGCTCGCGAGAACGGTCAGGGCATCATCGACCCGCAGGAGATCAACCGCGAACAGCGAGTCGCGGACAGGGACCATGATGCGCTCACCTTCGGAGAAACGCTGTTCGACGATCTCATCCGCCATGTGGAAGACGGCCTCCGGCTCGCCACCGGGCGCCGCGGCAACGGGTTCGCGACGGGTCGGGCGCGACGACGCGTCGAACAGCCCTCCTGAGACGGCGAGATAGACGCCGGCGCCGATCACGATCACCGCGGCGACGATCACGAGGATGCGTCCCACGGGAACCGCGGGTCTCCTGTTGATAAGTTCGTCGATTGGGGGCGGCTGTTCCTGAAGCTTGAGATTGTGGTAGAGCGCGACGGTCTCCTCCGGGTCGAGCCCGAGGTAGTTCGCATAGGTGCGCATGAAGCCGAGTAGATACGGCTCACCCGGGAAGATGGCGAAATCTTCCTGCTCGAGCGCTTCGAGAAATCGTCTGGCGATGTGTGTATCACGAGCAACCTGCTCGAGGGTGTACCCCCGAGCCTCTCGTGTCTGGTTAAACCGAGCGCCGATCGATTCCATTTACCCCTCGGGATCGTAGAGAAAGTTCTCCTCGACACTGGCCGATGAATCACCTTCTTCCTGGAACACCTGATCCGATATGCGTTGATTCGTGCGAATATTGGAGAGCTCCATCGTTACTTCTTCCCAATCGACCTTCGTACCGACGATTTCACGAATGAACCCTTCTTCATCGACGCTGAGAATCAGCTGGCGAAACCCTTCGGAGGCCTGTCGTCGGTCAAGACGCAGCCTAGTGACGAACGTACTCGAATCCTCCCGGATGGGCACCGGCTCCGGCCCCTCGAGATACGCAATGTTGTAGTTGCGGCGCATCAGAGCAAGGCCCTCCGGAGTAGCCATGCCGCCCGGAGAACCGTCCACCTGATCGCGCAGGGTCTGCGTGAGTCGGACGTTGTGCGCCGGCACGTACACCAGAAGCCTCCTGCCGTCGGAGATGAGAAGCTGGTCCTCGGGTTCGGTGAAGTCGATCCGCACGAGGT
>SLST01000111.1 GCA_007130265.1 Spirochaetales bacterium | reverse complement strand
GATGGCTGCCGTGAGCTCATCGACGCGGGCTACCCGCGCGAGGCGGTCTGGTGGATCCACGCGGCGCACTACATCGCGCACAACGCGCTCGAGCGCGACGCGCCGCAGGAGTGGGAGCAGATCTACCGCGAACCGTACGAGCGCCTCCTGGACGCGATGGGGATCGGGTCGCTCGAGTCGGTCGCCGCGAAGGCGCCGCTTGCAGAGGAACTCTTGTCGCGAACCATGGCGGTTGCGCAGGAGATCATGAGCGAGGAGTCGTAGACGACGCCAGAGGTCTTCTTGACCTGCCAGTGAGCTTGCAGCTTTCCTTCGCGCATCTCGCTACACCGCCGGGAGGTACGCCGGTTCCCGGCGACGGTCTGTCTTCGATCCCTCAGCTGCTGAGGGCTCCAAGGGTATGCGCGATCACCGCCGCGGCCTCGCGCGCGCCGTTCTCAGTTGCGATCGCTTCACCGAGCAGGCGCGCGCGCTCGACAACCTCTCCCGTCGTCGCGGTGCGAATCGCGCCTGCGAGCTTCACCGCGGTGAGCCGCTTCGCCGGGAGCGGCGCTGAGCCCACGCCAAGCTCGTAGGCGCGACACGCCCACGCGTGCTGGTCGAGCGCGAAGGGCGTGATGATGCTCGGCACGCCGGCCCGGAAGCCGGCGGCGCTCGTGCCGGCCCCGCCGTGGTGGACGACTGCCGCCATGCGAGGGAAGAGCCACGAGTGGGGCGCCCCGTCGATCGCGATGATGTCGTCCGGCAGCCCCGCGAGCCGGCCCATGCCGCTCAGGACCCCGCGATTGCCCGCAAGCCGCAGCGCCTCGATTACCTCCCGGACGACGCGACCGGTCGCTTGGGCATCGAACATCGAGCCGAATCCGATGTATACCGGCGGCTTGCCGGTCGCCAAAAAAGCCTCGAGCTCAGGGGGCGGGCCGTAGGTCTCTGGTTCTTCGACGAACCAGTACCCGTGCTGGTGGACGTGCGGGTTCCAGTCTGCCGGTCTGGGGAAGACGTGGTTGCTGCACGAGACGATGGCGGGATGGAGCGGGTCGGAGCGCTCGAACGGAATGCCAAAGCCGGGTGGCAGCGCGCCGTAGCGTGAGATCCAGAACGGCTTGAGCGAACCCTTCGAAGTCATCCAGAGCATCCGTTGGAGCATGGCGTGGCTGAAGCGGTTCGCGAGCCTGCCCGGGCCGGCCTTCCCGTACGCGATGACCGACGGCCGGAGGGCGGTTCGGTGGAGCGGAAACGGCGTTGCGAGGACTGAGGGTATGCCTGCACGATCAGCCATGAACCGGCCGATGGCCAGCCCCGGGTGGTAGACGATCGCGTCGGACCCAGGGCACGCGTCGTGGTACTCCTCGACCATGTGGACGCCGTAGTCGCGCATCTTCCGGAAGCTCGCGAGCATCCGAGGCAGACTGTCCGCACGCTGCGCCTGACGGATCATCTCCGGGTCGACGCCGATCGACTGCATGTCGACGCGGATCGGATGGTAGTCGACCCCGTAGCCGCGGACGAGCGCCTCGAAGTCCTGACCCGCGGCGATGCGCACCGTCTGTCCGATCCGGTGGAGTTGTTGCGCCAGGGCAAGGTACGGCTGAACGTCGCCGCGCGATCCGGAGCAGAGAATCGTGATCATCGTGGACTCCTTCTTTCATTGTCCGACATCATGTTGTATGATAGTAGCGTCGGGTGCAGGCGCGATCAACCAACACGCGACACAAGAGTGTCGGAAGGAGGCGTGATGACCAGGCAGCCCGAGATCACCGAGCGTACGCGGCGCAATCTCCTGGAGGCATTCTGGTTGCTGTACCGGAAGAACGGCATCCAGCGCGTCACCGTCCGCGAAGTTGCGGCAAAGGCCGGCTACAACCGCGGCACCTTCTACGAGTACTTCCGCGACGTGCACGACTGCCTGGAACAGATCGAGATCGAGTGCATCCCGGGCGTCGACGAGCTTCCACCGATTCCCGAAGGACCGGCGGTGTCGCCCGAGCTCGTCGAGTCGTTCATCGCGCTCTACCGCGAGCGGCTCGACAGGTACGACGTCCTCCTGGGCGAGCACGGCGACCCCTCGTTCCGGCGCCGCCTCATCGACTCCATCAAGGCGTCGGTCTTCCGGGCGCTTGCGAGAGAGGGGGCGCCGGCGGCAGACGCGAGAGAGCTCGATTACCTCCTCGAGTTCGAGCTCTCCGGATTGCTCGGAGTTCTCTGGCACTACTACCATACGAAGCCGCAGGGCCGGCCCGAAGAGATCTTCGCCATCGTCTACGGCATCAAGGAGGGGAACACCGTGCGACGCGTGCAGGGGCGGCTGCGGGGGCACGTGGCGGGGCGGTAGCGTCGCTGCAGGAAACACGCTGAAGGAGTTCATCACGCAGGCGGCGAGTCTGGCATCGCAGAGGCGCTTGTCGCGCGAAGCGACGATCAGGATCGAATCGCTCAAGGTGGTACCGGGGGCGAACTGGAACGCGGCGTGCGACTATCTGAGAGAACTGGCCGTCGCCACGAAGAAGCGAAACCTCGTGATCGACGCGTACGGTTTGCGGAGCGAGGTCGGCGACCCGAAGGCCTCAACGACGAGCAGATGTCGCTCTACCGCGGCGGCGGACTGCTTCCCGGGCAGAGAAACGGTCCGATCAGCGAACATCACAGGTTTCGACTCTCCAAATACCGGGGTATAATCGGAGGCAAGACGCGCGAAGGAGCGGGGGCATGATGAGGCTACACGCGCCCGTTCGTCCGGCGAAGCCGACGTACGAGGAGTTGCAGGCTCAGATTCT
>SLST01000542.1 GCA_007130265.1 Spirochaetales bacterium | reverse complement strand
CGACGCCGGCGACCTTGGCGCTTCGGCCCGGGACCTACACGATCGAGGTGGAGGCGCGGGGATACCAGCCGTGGCGCACGCGGGTCACGCTCGATGCGAACCAGACGGTACACGCGTTTCTCGTGCCCCCGCGCGCGACGATCGTCCTCGAGATCGCGTCGCAGTACCTGAACGACCGGGTGCGCGACCCGTGGAGGCTGATCGACTTCTACATCGACGACCGGCTGCAGCGGCAGACCCGCATCGAGGTAGATCCCGGGTATCACGTGATCACGATCGTCTCAGGGGGGCTGCGCATCGAACAGGAGTTCCATTTCGAGGCAGGACGCACCTATACGATCGAGACGATCCTCAGGCTCGTGCTCTCGGATCGACGCTGAGCTCGGCGACGCCCATGCGGCCGCGGCTACGCGTAGTAGCTGCGCGCCGCCTCCTGCCCGACCCGCTCCGCGAGGAGCGCGCGGACGTCCACCGGGGCGCCCGCTACGACGCCCTCCTCGGGGCGTGATCCGCGTTCAAGGGAGACCACCGCGCATTCGCACAGGAGCGTCGTGTAGAATCCGAGCGCGACGGCGGAAAGGAGCTCGGATTGCTCGTCGGCCTCCATCACGCCCTCTCGAAACCGGACGATATTCTCGAGGATCCTCCCCGGGCAGTCGATCCCGTACCCGCTCACTCGTCCATTCGGCTCGAAGTTCCTGAACAGCACGTTTCGATTGTCGATACCGCCGGGAGTGACCTCCCGGTACCCGTAGTGGTTCTGCCACAGGTCGACCATCCCGTCGGTGAAGATCAGACGGCCGGTCTGGACGGTGAGGCAGTCGGCGGCATTGGGAAGCGACCACCCGGTGACGATGTGACAGACGACACCGGTGTCGAAGACCACGGTCGTGTCCACCAGGTCGTACCCGTCGACCGCGATCGGCTCGAGCGACGGGAGCTTCTGTGAATAGCCGACCGCGCGTACTTCGATGGGCTTCAGTCCCGTGATGAACATGAAGGTGTCGGCCATGTGGGAGGTGAGAAAACTCACCGGGCTATTGCGCTGCGCGAAGTCGGGAGATGCGAAGAAACGCGGCGAGTGGTTGGGGTCTGCGACGAGCAGCTTGTCGAGCATCTGAAACTGCGCCGTCTGGAGCTTCCCGTAGACTCCCGAGGCGTATCTTGAGCGCGCTTCTTTCGTTACCGGGTCTTCACGCTTATGGAAATCGACCCCCAGGAAGCGCCGTGTCTCGCGCACAGCCCGGACAATGGCGTGAGCGTCGGAAACGGTGCCCGCGGTGGGCTTGGGCAGGACTACGTCGACGCCTGCCCGCAGGGCCGCTTCAACCGGCGCACGATGGACGTCGTCAGGGGTGTTCACGGCAACTGCGTCGAGCGCGACTGTGCGCAGCATCGTTTCGTAGTCGAGGAAGCGGCGGTCGTCCGGAACATGCCAGCGCGCGCCAGACGACTCGAGGCGGGAGACGTCAGAGTCGCAGATCGCCTCCACCCGTATCGCAGAGCTGTAGCGGCTGTGGAAATAGAGGTGCTCGTAGATTTCACGAACAACCGATCCGGTGCCAATCACGCCGAGTCGCAGAGCCATGCGTCAGGCTACGTGGATTCACGCGTGAGGTCAACTGCGGCGAGCACCTCGGCGCCGGAGATCCGCGGCAGACGGCACGCATCGAGGCCGCACAAAAAAAGGGCCGCCCGGAAGGCGGCCCTTGTGCAAAGCGGCGGTGATCACTCCTGCCGATCGCGCAGATCCTCGGTTGCCTGCAGCTGGCGCTCGATGTAGCGCAGCACCTGAAGGTTGCCGAGTCGGCGCAGCTCAACTCGTCGGCGCTCTTCCTCACGCTCGTCAAGGATGCCCCACAGATCGTCGTGCGGAATCGCCTCTTCGAGATCGAGGCGCGCTTCGTCATAAACAAGGCTGACGTCGCGGATGTAGGTGATGAAGTCGCCGCCCCCGTGTGATCCGTCGCGATAGATGCGGAAGCCGATCAGCTTCATCATCGGCTGCAGCTGCGGGTAGAGCGGGTACGCGCGAAGCTCGCGGTCTCGAACACTCGCGATGTAGTTGGGGTTGTCCCAGATGAGCTGTCGCCATCCGTCGAACTGGAGAACGCCCATGAAGATCTCGTGCTGCTCGTTATTCTCGTCCTGCAGAATCACGCTGATGCTATGAGGGAAGTTGAGGCCATACACATTGAGGCCCACCTGCTTCAGGACACCGACGTTCTTGACCACGCCATGACCGTCCTCGAACTTGTCGCCTCTGCGGACATTGTCGCCCTGTACTTCAATGACGTTGCCGTCTGCGGCAAGCTCGGTGCGGTTCGCATACGCCTGAATCTCGAACGGCGGGCGTATGAGTGCCCAGGCATTCCAAGCCTCGGTGGGGAAGCTGATGCGCGCTCCAAGCACCGAGTCGCCGCCGAATGGAACCGCATCTTCCCGAACGGTCGCGAGACGGACGCGTGAGTCTGCCTGGCTCCGCGCCGTTCGAGCTGAAGAGTTCAATGTGATTTCCCAGTTCTCGATGTAGAGTGAGGACCTCATGAGATCGCGCTCTTCCTCCGTGAAGCTCGCTCCTGCGACCTCAGCAAAATCCACCAGGGTGCGTTCGTGCTCCGGCCGGGAGACATCTCCTTCACCGACAACTACGTCTCCCGTGAGGAACGTGAAATCGATCAGGACATTCTCCGCGGCGAAGGCGCCGGCAGCAACCATCGCGATAACTAGTAGAATGAAAATCCGTTTCATCCTGCTCTCCTTTGCTATACCAGCAGT
>SLST01000334.1 GCA_007130265.1 Spirochaetales bacterium | reverse complement strand
ACCAGAAGATCAACGTGACGATTCCGGCCGGCGTGGACGATGGCCGGCGGATACGAATCCCGGATCAGGGGGACGCCGGTCCAAGGGGCGGACCTGCCGGTGATCTCTACGTGGTGATCCGGATTCGACCTCATGAATACTTCGAGCGTGACGGGTATGATGTGTACTGCGTCATCCCGATCAGCTACACGCAGGCGGCACTGGGGACTGAGTTGCACGTGCCCACGCTTGACGACAAGAAGGTCAAGGTCAAGATCCCTGCGGGAACACAGAACAACAAGATACTCCGTCTCCGTAACGAGGGCATTCCGCAGTCGGGAACCGGACGCCGGGGAGACATGTACATTCGTATCCTCGTGACTGTTCCGCAGCGTCTCTCGGCCCGGGAGAAATCGTTGTTGAAGGAGCTCGCGGCTCTCGAAGGCGATAACGCTACTCCTCAGCCGGTCCCGCTCTCGGATCTGAGATAGGCGATGAACCTGCGGGCGATGCGACGCCGGCGACGGGTCCTGTCATCAGGACTGGAGACGCGGATGGTCGCCCAGTTCGTCCTGACCGTCGTCGGGAGCGTGTTCATCTCCACGCTCGGTTTCGTCGGCTTCGTCTATATCACTACGATCGCCGGCGGGCGGGATCAGCGTGAGTTTGTCATCATCTACCGCCAAGTGGAGCAGCGCGAGTCGGTGGAACTCGAAGGCCGTCCAGTTGAGCGGCGATCGTACAGGACGGAGGCGCAGCCGCAGACGAGCCGGTGGGCTCTGATCATTCCGCCGCTACTGATCAACAATGCGCTCATCGGCGGAGTTCTCTCGGTATTCGCGGTGAGGTATACCGGCCACTACGCAGGGCCGGTGTACCGCATGTCGACTGATATCCGGCGTGCGCTCGCCGGCGAATCGGGAGTTCGCATTCAGCTGCGCAGTGGCGACGAGCTGAAAGAACTCGCTCAACGGCTGAATGCTCTGCTTGACGCGCTCGATCTCGCGGAATCGCGCGTGCGCCACGACTGAGAAGACTCAACGTCCGCTCTCTCCTGCCGAGAATGAAGTCGTGAAGGGTCTATCCGTGAGCATACTTCTGGTCCTCCTGTTCGTGTCGGTGCAGGCGCTCTATGCCGCAGACGAGACGGAGTTCCCCGACAGGCGTCCGCTGGCATCGTGGCAGAGTTTCGACCCCGACGACTACGGCGACGAGTGGCTGACGCTCGATCGCAACGCCGACGGTTCGATCGACTATGCGGTTACCGTCGACGACCGGGGATACAAGCTACGCGAAGCCATGGACTTCGACCATGACGGCTTCATGGACAACTTCTACTTCTATAGCAACAACGTGCTCCAGCGTCAGGAGATCGACACCAACGCCGATCAACAGATTGATGTCTGGATCTATCTTCGTCGCGGGGTCTACATCACGATGTGGGAACGCGACCGCACGCACGACGGCGTGATCGATGAGCGTGTGGTATATGGCAGCGAAGACGACTGAGGTTCTTACGTCTGTCCGCGCGATCCAGGAGGCCCTCGAGGTCGAAGGAATCGAGGGCACGCTCTATATCGCCGGCGATACGCCCCGGCTGAGCGAGATGGGTCGACGCGCGCGAGACGCAGGGCTCAGAGTCAGACGGGTCTCACGCAAGGAGTTACGCGTCCGGGCTCCAGCGGCGCGTGACTGTGCCTTCGAGATCGTCCGCCGCCACCGGCCCGCCGGCGAGTCGCTTGAATCGGTCCTTCTCTCTGAGGCCTGCGACGCTCTCTTCCTCGTGCTCGATCACGTTACCGACCCTCACAACTACGGTGCAATTCTTCGGTGCGCCGATCAGTTTGGCGTGCAAGCGGTAGTGGTTGCCGAGCGGCGCGCCGCTCCCCTGTCGGCCGCGGCGATCCAGTCGAGCGCCGGAACCGCGCATCACGTGAGGATCGTGAGCGTTGCGAACCTCGCGTCGGCGCTCAATCTCTTGAAGGAGCATGGAGTGTGGGTGTACGCCGCGGACATGGACGGAGAACCGGCGCACCGCACCAAATTGAGCGGGCGCACGGCGATTGTGCTCGGCAGCGAAGGCACGGGCGTCTCACGTCTCGTATCGCAACGGTCGGACGGCCGGGTGCGCATCCCAACGCACGGGCATGCAGATTCGTTGAACGTCTCGGTGGCCTGCGGCGTGCTGCTCTATGAGATCAGGCGACAACAAGGCTGGCTCGATCGCGAGTAGGGCGGAGTCACCCGAACAGGCGTCCGCCGATGTCAGGGCGAAACCACGAACCCGGGAAACAGATCGTCTTCGCCGTGGTGTACGCGTTCGTTCGCGCAGTCAGGAACTCCTCGCCAAGGCCGACGGCCGTGAAACAGCGCCCCCCGCCGGTGGTGATGGTTCCGTCTGCCGACAGCGTCGTGGCTGCGTGGAACACGAGTGCCTCGTGTTCCGGCGGCTGGGGAAGCGGCGCCACCGCCAGCCCTTTTGGATAGTCGGATGGGTATCCCGGAGCGGCTACGACGACACCGAAGGCACTCGCGCCTGAAATGCGGACCGGGAACTCTCCTATGGCATTGTGCAGTACGGCGTCGCAGAGATTTCCGAAGTCGCTCTGCAGCAGCGGGAGTACAACCTGCGCTTCCGGGTCGCCGAAACGCACGTTGTACTCGAGCAGCATCGGACCGTCGGCGGTGACCATGACGCCAAAGTAGAGGACCCCACGATAGGCGAGCCCGGCATCGCGGAGCCCACGATAGGTCGGCTCGACGATTGACGACCTGATCACCTCAAGCTCCCCGGGCGTGAGCCACGGGACCGGACAAATGGCCCCCATCCCACCGGTATTTGGTCCGGTTCCGCCGACGCCCGCCTTCTTGTAATCGGTGCAGGGAGGCAGCAGCACGTAATCCCGCCCGTCGGAGATCCCGAAGAGTGAGACCTCGTAGCCGCTGAGATGCGTTTCGACTACGACCGAGTCGCCATCCTCGATGAATGCTCGACCGGCGGACACGAGGTGCTCGGTATCGCCCGACTCAATGACACCCTTGCCCGCGGCGAGCCCACTCTTCTTGACGACCAGGCGTCGCCCCGCGTTTCGGACATATGCCTCGAGTTGATCCGGGTCGCTGAATGTGCGATGCGCGGCGGTCGGTACCCGGTACGCGTCCATGAACCTTTTGCTCTCAGCCTTGCTTGCCTCGAGTCGCGCCGCCGCCGCGTGCGGTCCGATCGCCGGTATCCCCGACTCGGTCAACGCATCGACGAGGCCGAGCGCGAGCGGCACCTCCGGACCGACAAAGACCATGTCAACCTTGTTGTCCACGGCCGCACGCGCGACCGCCTCAACATCCTCCACGTCCAGTGTCTGGAGGTTCTCGCCGAGTGTTACCGTACCGGCGTTTCCCGGTGCGACGTAGAGACCGGAGATCCGGTTGCTTCGCGAGAGCTTCCATGCAAGTGCGTGTTCCCGGGCGCCGTTTCCGATCACGAGGGGCTTCACGTCAGACCTCTCATGCCGTGCTCACGGTCGATGATGTCGAGCTGTTCTTCTACGATGTGCGGGTAGTGGCGATGTTCGAGGGTGTGAATACGCTCCTCCATTTCTGGTAGGCTTGGCCCGTCGGTTCGGTCTGCCTCAAATTGGGCGAGCAAGGGGCCGGTGTCCACGCCATGGTCGACGATATGCACCGAGATCCCCATGGGTGCGCCTGCGTCGGCATACGATCGCTCGATCGCACTCAGTCCCGGATACGCCGGCAACAGCGACGGATGGATGTTCACGATGCGCCCGGGAAAGCGGTCGATAATCGCTGCGGGCAGGATACGCATGAACCCGGCAAGGACGATCAGATCCGGCGCGAGCGAAACGAGGGCGCGTTCAAGTCGCGACTCAGCCTCCTCTCTTCGGCGACCGTAGGAGATGCGGAGTACCGGGACCAGGAGCCGCTCGGCCCGGACAATCGCGAAGGCTTCCGGCCGGTCACAGATCAGCGAAAGAAGACGATGAGGAGAGTTCGCGAGTCGCAGCGCGATCGCCTCGAAGTTGGACCCCGACCCGGAGGCGAGCACGAGGCAGTCAGCCACGAGAGACACTCCCGAGGTCGATCAGAGGCTCTTCTACAAGCTGCGCGAGCCGATCCAGATCATCCGCGCCAACGATCAGAGCAATGCCGACTCCCATGTTGAAGACCCGCCGCATCTCGTCGGTTTCGATCTGTCCGTTGCGCTGTATCGTGTCGAAAACCGCCGGAGGCTCCCATTCCCAGTGGAGCGAAAGCGATGCCCCGTCCGGCAGAACGCGCGCGAGATTGCCTTCGAGCCCACCCCCGGTCACGTGTGCCGCAGCCTTGATCAGATGTCGCGCGCGCCTGAGTTGCTCCACGTAGATGCGGGTAGGTGTGAGAAGAGTCCGCCACGCGGTCTCGTCTTCGCAGTCGATGGCTCGGCGCGCGAGGCTGAGACCGTTGGAATGGATGCCCGATGAGGCGAGGCCGACGACCCGATCCCCGGGGGCAATCGTCGCGGTGCGCGGGAGCCGGTCATCGCGCTCCGCGATGCCTACGGCGAAGCCGGCGAGGTCGATGTCGTCGGCACCGTACATGTCGGGCAGCTCGGCGGTTTCACCGCCGGAAAGCGTGCAGCCGGCCTGTTCGCACCCGGCGACGATGCCGAGCATGACCTGCCGGAGCATGTCGTCGTTGATTCTGCCGCAGGCGATGTAGTCGAGGAAGATCAGCGGGTCGGCGCCGCAGACTGCGAGGTCGTTGACGCACATTGCTACGAGATCGATGCCGACGGTGGTGTAGTCGGCGAGGCGCTGTGCAACGAGGAGTTTCGTACCGACGCCGTCGGTCGTGCTGAGGAGCACGGGGTGGCGGTACCGCGTGAGATCGATCTCGAGACCCCCGGCAAAGCCTCCGAGCTCTCCGACGCAGGCGCTTCCAAGCGACGCGATCATCGAAGCGAACGCGTCTCCGCGTTCAATACTGACCCCCGCCTGCTCGTAGCTTCGCGGTCTCACGGCGATCCCCCGGGCGTCCTCGCCGTCTCGGCGTCCCGGCGCGAGCCGGCCATGAGCTCCTCGGCGGTGAGCGGTACGTCGACCGGATAGCGACCACTGAAACACGCGTAGCAGTAGTCCTCCGACGGTCGCACGGACTCGCGCAGCAGATCGAGCGAGAGAAATCGTACTGAGTCCGCCCCGATCGTGGCGGCAATCTCTTCCGGCGTCAGGTGGTTCGAGATGAGTTCGGAGCGCGTCGGGATGTCGATTCCGAAGAAGCATGGCCAGCGAATCTCCGGCGACGAAAGGCGCAAATGGACTTCAGCCGCACCTGCCTCTTTGACCAGACCGACGAGGATCCTGGCGGTTGTACCGCGCACCAGCGAATCGTCTACGAGGATGACCCGCTTCCCGGCGATGACCTCTCGAACCGGATGGAGCTTCATCCGCACCGCCAGCTCTCGCTCGGACGTTGTAGGCATGATGAAGCTGCGACCGGCATAGTGGTTGCGTGTGAGTCCGAAGTCGAACGGTAGATCTGCCTCGTCGGCGTATCCGAGCGCGGCGCTCGTGCCGGAGTCGGGCACCGGGACGACGATATCTCCGACCTGCGTTTCGTCGGCACGGGCGAGCGAGGCACCCATGCGTTTGCGCGCCTCATGGACCGACATGTCGAACACGCGAGAATCGGGGCGGGCGAAGTAGATCAGCTCGAACACACATTGCCGCCGGTGGGGCTGACGCGGCAGATAATCGCTGCGCTGGCCGTGACGGTCGATCACGATGATCTCCCCCGGTTCGACGCTTCGATAGTCGGTTACCTTCAGAATCTCAAGTGCGCAGGACTCGCTTGCGACGACCGTCATGTCCTGCTTACGCCCGATGTAGAGCGGACGGAAGCCGAAGGGGTCCCGCACGGCGACGAGCGAATCGCCGTGCATGAGTACCATGCTGAAGGCGCCCTCGACCATCTGGAGCGTCTCCACCAGGGCGTCGTAGAAGGTTCTCGCCCGGCTGCGCGATATCATGTGGAGCAGGAGCTCGGTGTCGGACGTCGTCTGGAATATCGACCCCTCTTCGAAGAGCATCGATTTGAGTGTTCGCGTGTTGGATATGTTCCCGTTGTGGGCGACCGCGATCTCGCCCTTGTTACAGACGACGTGCAGGGGCTGGACGTTCTCCACCTTGTTCCCACCGTGGGTCGAGTAGCGTACGTGGCCGATCCCCGTCGTCGACGAGCGCTGCTCGGTGAGGTAACGCGAGAGGACGCTCGAGACCATGCCTATGTCCCGGTAGACGACGGTCTGGTGGTCTTTGCGGTACGCGATCCCGGCGCTCTCCTGCCCCCTGTGCTGGAGCGAAAAGAGCGGGAAGAAGAGCTGTTGCGGCACGTTGATCGGCGTGTGGCTGAATATCCCGGCTACGCCGCAATGGTGACGCAACGAGTTGTCCGACGTGTGCTCTGCCTCGTCCACTCGAGATCTATAGCAGAGGTGCGACGCCGCAGTCAAGGCAGAGCACTCTTCCCCGTCTCGAACCGCTTCCTGGACAGGCGGGACAGGCGATCGGCGGCTCGTGTCAGGCGGAAATCCCGAAGAATCGTAGCGAGTTCTCAAAGAGCTGCTCTGCGAGAGCCTCCGGCTCGATCTCGCGGAGCTCTGCGAGGAACATGAGGTTCTCGCCGAGATACGCCGGCTTGTTCCTCTTGCCGCGGTACGCCGACGGCACCATGAAAGGGCTCTCGCTCTCGATAAGCATTCGCTCGACCGGCATGTTTCTGGCCGTCTCGTGAAGGTTCCGCGCATTGCGATAGGTGACGTTACCCGCGAACGAGATGTAGAGGTCGAGCTCGAGCGCTTGCTGAGCGTACCCCCAGTCCTCCGAGTAGCAGTGCAGGACTGCGCCTTGCCGGGGTATCTTCTGGCGCAGGATCTCGAGCACATCGTGACCGGCGTCACGGTTATGGATGATCACCGGCTTACCGAGCCTGTCGGCGAGCTCGAGCTGTGCGATGAAGAGTTCTATCTGCGAGTCCTTATCGCCGAATTTCCGGTAGTAGTCGAGGCCCGTCTCTCCGATCGCGACTACCCGGTCGAGTTTCACGCCTTCTTCAACCTTGTCGCGCCACTCGCGTCCCGGGTTGATCACCTCTGAAGGCGACACGCCCACCGCGTGATACACGTGCGAGGCGGTCTTGAGGTTCTCGTAGACCTGGAAAAAATCGCGCAGATTGTTGCAGATGGAGAGAATCCCTTCGACTTTCTCCCGTTTTGCTTCCTGCACGACTATCAACTGCTCAATCGGGTCCTCATGAATCAACCCGATATGGGCATGAGAATCGAATAATCTCATAGTGCTTCCGTTATTTTTAACCTGTCGATACGTGGATACTGACATGAACATATCACTACCCGCCGGTCAGGTCAACCGAGCTTCTGCGTTGCGGGGGGAGCCCGCAGCGAAGAAGTCACTGTTTGACAAAAAGATAGGCTCATGCTACCGTCTTCGCGAATCAGGCGGGCAGCCGTCCAGAGCAGGAGATTTTGGTGAGTCGTGACTCCAGCAAAGCATCACGGAGCGGACGTCGGTGGAACCGGACGGGTTCGGTGCTGATCACAGTGACCTCTTTTGCTCGCGGCTTCGGAAGGTCCCTTCGGAACCTTCTCAGACACGGTCGACAGCGTTTCACCATCATGTTCATCCCGCACAGCGAGAAGCGAGTAGTCAACCTTCAGCTCAACGCCTTCGTTCTTGCGCTGATCGGGGTCGCTTCGCTCATCGTGCTCGGATGGTTCGTGTATCTCGCGACGGTATTCAGCGGAACCGAGCGTGTTGCCGGAGATACCAGCTCACGCTTGGACGAAACTGAGGCAAGCCTCGAGGAGGTCCGTCAGGAAGTTCTGGCGGTCCTTCGGGTGTACGAGGAGTTCGAGCACGCACTGTCGGGAACCCTGCAGCGCCTTGACATCAGCTCCGGCGGCGGTGTCGATACTCCGCTTGCCGGGGGGGATCTCGCGGCGATGCTGAACCTCACGCCCATTCAGGATGGCGAACTGCGAGAGCGCGTGGAACTGCAACGTGTTGCCGCGTCGCTTCGTGCGTCGATGGCGCCGCTGAATGAAGTCTCCCGGGAGCTCGACCGGCATAAGCAGCTCCTCAGCGACATACCAAACCTCTGGCCGGTACAGAACGGTCTGGGCCACGTCACCCTGGAGTTTGGTCCCAACATCCATCCGATAAAGGGCACGTGGCATATGCACAAGGGGATTCAGATCTCCTACTATCCGGGCACGCCTGTTATCGCCGCCGCGAGCGGAACCGTGACCGGAGCGGGATTCGACGCGACAACCGGGTACGGCGGATTCGTGGAGCTGAACCACAACTACGGATTCCGGACACGCTACGCGCACCTCGCGGACGTGGTCGTCCGGGAGGGCGAACAGGTCGTCCAGGGTCAGCGGATCGGCACGATGGGCACGACCGGTCTGTCGACCGGGACACACGTCGACTTCCAGATCTGGATCGGTACGGAGAACATCGATCCGATCTACTTTCTCAGATTGTCCCGACCGGATTTCGACCGACGAGAACGAGGCAGGCTGTAGATGGCGACGCGTCGGGGCACTGAAGAGAACCTGATCAACTCGATAGTCGGGCCGGAAACGTTCTTTCGTGGGCATGTTGAGCTGAGCGGCCTGCTCAGAGTCGACGGCGACTTCTCGGGTTCGCTGAAGTCCGACGGACGTGTCATAGTCGGGCGGGCGGGACGCGCCGATTGCGCAATCGAAGCCGGAACCGTGGTCATTGGCGGCGTCTTTCGCGGCGAGATTTTTGCGACCGAGAAGGTCGTGCTGCTCGCGTCGGCGGTCGTGATCGGCACGATTCGTACGCCTCGGCTGGTTGCTGAAGATGGCGTTCTGCTGACGGGAGTGTTCGAGGTCACGGGTTCAGTCGAGCGGCTGGTCCAGCCCGATTCAGGCGCGAAAAAGAAGGAACTGCTGCTCGAGAGCGTGCGCAGGCGCGAGGCTTCTTCGGCGGCGGTTCCCGGCGAGGCAGTTGCGAACAGCCGGCGAGACGCAGACGCGAGCGACGAGATGGCTGAGGAGCATCGGACGCCGGATAGTCGTGGCGATGGAGGCCGGCAGCGTGCGATGTCCGAGACCGCTGGGCTCGGCGTCGCACCGAGGGGCGACGGCGAGTGGAACGGGTAAGCGGCGACGGTTTCTTCAGCTATCGTCGTGAGGTTGGCAAGAAAGAGGCCCGCGGATCGCGGCGCACGACTGCGGCGCCTGCGTTTCAGTCCGAGCTGCAGGACTCGCAATGGGCGGAGCTCTCTTCGATCGCTCCGAACGTTTCTGATGAGGCTGCGGGCGAGCTCCTTGACGCCGTGTTCGAGGCCGGCGACCGGCTGAAACGCCGCGCCGACACCGCCGCACTGAACGATTACCGCGATGCCGTTCGTCGGTTTCTCGGCGCGGTGGTGCGGCGAGGAGTGGGTGTAGAGGAACGGACTTCAGGATCGAATGTTCAGCGGCGGAAGCGTTACACGCTCGTGCGCGTCATCGACGCGAAGCTCGAGCAGCTCGCTGCGGGCATGATAGCTTCACAAAAGGACCAGCTCGACCTGCTTGCTCGTGTAGACGAGATCAACGGTATGCTGGTGGATCTCAGTCAATGAGAGGGGGCCATGGTGCAGGCACCATGCATTCACAGATTCAAGATTGACGGCGGCGAGGGGGTCGTTGTCCTGGTTCGGGTGCTGCAGACGCAGGAGACGCTTCTCTGCCGGGTAGGCGAGGGCATCACGCTGTCGTGCGCCGATCGAGTGGTTGTTCCCACCCGCTACGGGCGTGATCTTGCGCGTGTCGTCGGGCCGGTGTCCGAAGAGAACCGATCCCGGTACGGAGAGCTCGTTGCGCTTCACCGCGTCGCTACGCCCGAGGACCTCGAGCGCTACCAGGAGAACCACGAGCGGGCGCTTGAGGCAATGGCGATCTGCCGTGACCGGGTCGACCGCCACGGCTTGCCTATGGTTCTCGTCAGTGCACACTACGTTCTCGACGAACCGCGTTTGGTCTTCTTCTTCACCGCCGAGTCCCGGGTCGACTTCCGTGACCTCGTAAGGGACCTTGTGGCCGAGTTTCGTCTGCGCATTGAACTGCGTCAGATAGGCGTCAGAGACGAGTCGCGCATGGTGGGAGGGCTCGGCGTGTGCGGCCGCGTGCTCTGCTGCAACGGCATCAGTGATCGGCTGAAGGCGGTGTCAATCAAAATGGCGAAAGCGCAGGGGCTTTCGCTGAACTCCATGAAGATCTCCGGACCCTGCGGTCGTCTGCTGTGTTGTCTCGAGTACGAGTATGACTTCTACCGGGAGGAGAAGCGGGGCCTGCCGAACGTCGGGGCCCGCGTACGTCACGAGGATGTCTCGCTGCGCATCACCGAGGTCAATGTTCTGACCGGTCAGATTCGGTTAGAAGGTGAAGGCCGCAGCCTGAACGTCGCGTTCAAGGATGTATACCAGGACTCCAAGACCCAACGCTGGATGATTCGGGAGGAGTATGCGGCCGCTGCAGAGGGGCCGTCCGTTCCCGATACCGATCCCGACCTTCGAGTCGATTGAGCCCGACCGACGGGAAGAGTCACCGCGAACCATGCCGCGGGCGGTCCCGCGGCCACTACCCCTGCGGCGTCTCCTGATACTGTAGGCGGTACAGGTTGTAGTATATGCCCCGCGCCGCGATCAGCTGGTCGTGGTTGCCCTCTTCGACCAGCCGGCCTTCGGCGAGAACCAGAATACGGTTCGCGTTTCTGATGGTCGACAAGCGATGTGCGATGACCAGCGACGTGCGGTCCTGCATCACCGTCTGCACGGCGTGCTGGATAAGCCGCTCGGTCTCCGTGTCTATGTTCGATGTGGCCTCGTCCATGATGATGATTCTCGGGTCATGCGCGAGGATGCGGGCGAACGAGAGAAGCTGACGCTCGCCCGTCGAGATATTGGTGGCCCCCTCAGTGAGCACCGTGTCGTACTTCTGCGGCAAGCGTTCGATGAACGCGTCGGCCTGGACCATCCCGGCGATTCGGGCGACATGATCGTCACTCAGCGCGAGCCCCAATGTGATGTTGTTGCGTATCGTGTCGCTGAACAGGAACACGTCCTGCTGAATCGGCTGGATAATCGTGCGTAGACGTTCGAGCGGGTACTGCCTGATGTCGATGCCGTCGAGTTTGATGCTGCCTTCCTGGATGTCCCAGAGCCGGGTGAGGAGGTTCGCGATCGTCGTCTTGCCGGCTCCGGTGTATCCCACAACGGCGACCGTCTCGCCTGCCTCTATTGAAAAAGAGAGATCGCGGATGACCGGATCATTCTCCTTGTAGGCGAACCAGACGTGGTCGAACTCCAGGCTGCCGCAGACGTCCCGATCGTAGCTTCCCTCGTTCGCGATGCGTTCGGTCCGGTCAAGCATCTCAAAGACCCGTTCGCTACCCGCCATGGCGCTCTGAACGATCGTGAACTGCTCCGAAATGGCCATCACCGGCTGGTAGAAGCGGCGAATGAGGTTCACGAACGCGATCAGCACGCCAAGTGATACCAGGCCCGACACCAGGAAATGCGCACCGAAGTAGACGATGACCGCAATGGAGGTGGAGCTGAACAGGTCGATCAGAGGCCTGAACACCGCGAAGACGTACATCTCGCCGAGATTCGCTTTCATCAGCTCGTCGTTCTGTTCGCCGAACTCGCGTCGAGCGCGTGACTCCCGTACGAAGAGCTGGACCACGGACATGCCGGAGAGGTGCTCGCTGAGGTACGCATTTACCCGGGACACGCGCATCCGAACGCGTCGGAACGCCTCCCGGGCGCGTCCGCGGAAGAAGAGCGTGAGGAGCAGCACCGGCGGGAGGGTCGCGAGGGTTACCAGCCCGAGGCGCCAGTTGAGAAGCATAATGGTCGCGATCGAGCCGACCATTTTCGCGACGTTGCTGATCAGGTTGATAAGCACCTCGGTGAACAGCCGGTTCACCGTCTCAACGTCGTTCGTCACGCGCGTTACCAGCCGACCGATCGGGTGCTGCGACAGATGCCCGAGCCGCTGGCGCAGTGTGTGGTCGAAGAGCTCGAGCCTGAGATCCTTCATTACGCCCTGGCCCGCGAGCGCCATCAGGTAGAGCTGGCTGAACGTGAAACCGAGCATGCTGAACAGAAGCACGAGGAAGAGTCTGGTGGTTCTGCGCAGGCCGTCGATGTCAGCCTGTCGGACGACCCGCCGGGCATCCGGAGGCAGGTCATCAAGGGTCTCTGCGCGGATCGACGCGTAGGGATCATCGTCGTGCGTCCCAAGATCCACAACGAGGTGCTCGAACTGGTCTTCGAGTGCCCGTAACGCCCGCTCATCGTAGGGGAAGACGTAGTAACCGATCTCCTCGAGTATTCCTTCCTCGACCAGGCGACGCCGCATGACCCCGCTCAGGGCCACGAGCTCATCGTCCTGCACGTAGATCGCCTGGTCGAGTGCGACGGCATCGGTGACATCGACGTTACGCAACTCTTCGAGATCGACATACTCCCGAGGAATTCGCGTGTAGCGCGCCACTAGGTTCTTGTCGACCGCTCTCTGGATGACCACCGGCAGCAGGAGGTCTGCAGAGGTCGCGATTGCCAAGGAGACGAGTGCGCCCGCGACGAGTATCCAGTACGGCCTGGTGTACCGGAGCAGTCGCCGCATGATGGCCGGATCGTAGCCGGATATGACCTTCTCGTCTTCCATAGATCCTTCTCTTACGGTGTCTGCGACCGCGCGAGTTGCTGAAGATTCGCCACTTCCCGGTAGAAACCGTCCTCCCGCAGGAGTTCCTCGTGCGATCCATACTGGATGAGTCTGCCTTGGTCGAGGACTGCCACGCGGTCGGCAGTCGCGAGCGTGCTCACGCGATGACTCACGATGATGCTGGTGCGTCCGGCCCGCTCGGTCAGAAGCTGATTCAGGATGAGCTCCTCCGTCTCGGTGTCGACGGCCGATAGGGCGTCGTCGAACACGAGGATCTCCGGGTCCTTCGCGAGCGCCCGACTGATCGCCACCCGCTGCTTCTGACCGCCGCTGAGGGTAACGCCCCGCTCACCGACCTGGGTGTCCCATCCGTTCGGCAGGATCCTGACGTCTCGAGAGATCGTCGAGACATCGGCGACGTGACGAATAAAGGACTCATCGGGTTCGTCAAGGGCAAACGCAATGTTCGCGCGGATCGTGTCGGAAAAGAGAAAGGTGTCCTGCGGCACGATGCCGAAGGCCGATCGCAGGGTGTGGAGGTCGTAGTCGAGGACGTCGACACCACCGATGAACACCGTCCCTCTTGGGGGATTCTGCAACCGGGGCAGGAGCCGGAGAAGCGTCGACTTGCCCGATCCGGTTCGTCCGAGGATGCCGAGGATCGATCCCTCCGGTACGTCGAGCGAGATCTGTCGGAGGGCCGGTTTGTCTGCACGCGTATAGGAGTACGTGAGACCTCGCAGCGAAACGGCGGTTGACGGCATCCTGGTCACCGCGTGCGACGGAGACTGTATCTCCGGTTCCTCGTTCAGGATGGCGTTCACGCGTGCGAGCGACGCGGCTCCCCGCTGGAGCAGGTTCACCGTGAATCCGGCACCGAGCATCGGCCAGATCAGCATCTCAAGGTAACTGAGCGTTGCGACGAACTCGCCGGCGGACAGGTTTCCCATGATCACCGCCTCGCCGCCGTACCGCAACAGAATGAGCGTCATCACACCGGCGAGGAACGTGACCACGGGGAAGAAGAGCCCCCAGATCCGAACGAGTCGCATGTTGCGAGTCTGGTATTCCTCGTTGGCCGCGCGGAACAGGCCGATGAAATAGAGCTCTTTGACAAAACTTTTCACGATACGCACGCCGGAGAAGATCTCCTGTGTCTGATGGCTGAGATCGGAGAACCCTTCCTGGACGCGTCGGAACAGCGTGCGTACGAACCTCCCCAGGAAGAGCGTCATCATGGTGATCAATGGCAGCGGGATGATCGCGATCGCGGCGATTCCCGGCTGCTGCGCGAAGAGGATTACGAGAATCGCGATGGTCATGAAGAGCCCGTCGAAGAGCGCGACGATCGCCATGCCCGCTGCCATGCGGATTGCGTTCATGTCGTTCGTCGAACGCGCCATGAGGTCGCCGATCTGGCTGCGGTCATAGAAACTCGGCTGCAGCTCGGAGAATTTCTGGAACAGTCGGGCTCGAAGCTCACGCTCTATCTTCATCGCCGATCCGTTGATGAAGTACCGCCACCCGAATCTTCCTGCAGCGATTGCGAGCGAGACGGCGAGCAGACCTGCCATGAGCACGGCGATCCGCCGAAGCTCGAATCGCCCGGAGCTGATCAAATCGATCGCGATCCGGAGGAACTGCGGGATGAGTATCTGACTCCCGCTGGTCAGCGCGAGACTCAGTATCCCGAGGACGTAGGCCCATCCGTGTCTGCGGATATAGGGATAGAGGGTGCGTAGCTCGTTCATCGGGTCATCCGTCTTCTCGTGCCATCACGCGGTTGCCCGCCATCGATCTATCTGTGCCCGGACCGCCGACTCGGCCTGTTCGATCGCTCTCAGGATGCCCTGCTTCGTGCCGTCATGGTGGAAGACTCCAACGAGGCGGGCGCGATACCGAATTGAGGACAGTCCGGTGGTGATGTCCGCAAACGAAGCGAAGCGGTACCCGCCGTCGACCGCAACCGCGGTGATCGGCACGGTCGCCTCGCCGAGTATCGTCCGGATTCCTCCCGCTCGAAACTCGTGGACCTCACCCGTCCGTGATCGGGTGCCTTCGGGAAATACCACTGGAGAGGCGCCCTGCCGCGTCTCTCTCCCGATTCTGCGGAGCTCTTTGGCTCCTTTCCGGTAGTCGCCCCTGCGGTTGATGAGCGCATGGCGCTGGATACGCAGCACTTCAGAGACTGCTGGAAAACCGCGTGCAAGCTCCTTTTTGGCAACGAATCGAAGCCGATGGGCTCGAAGCGCATCCATCAAGACGACAATGTCCGCAACGCTCTGGTGGTTTGCGCAGATGAGCGTTGGAGAGGGTACGTCGGTCACGAGACGTTGGTCAAGGTCGACGGTCAGACCGCCGTAATGCCTGGCCAGCATGAGGAGTGAGTGAGCCATCTTGGAGACGACCCGGTCAAGGTGGCGACGGGCGGCCGGTCGGCAGACTGCCTGTAGTGCCTTCAGACGTAGGTCCCACCACAGGAGGAGCGCCGTGACGGCCAAGAGCATGATCACCGTACGCATGCCCCCACTGTAGCCCGTACGTCCTGATAGTGGGAAGCGCGAAAACAGGTCGTCAGGCTTGACAGCGTCCGCAAAACCTGATAACTTTCGGTGCTATCATTAGTTACTAGACATCGGTTCCCAGAATGGAGGCATAACCCATTGGCAGGTCAAGGCTCTGCAGCCAAACGGCACAGGCAAAGTGAGCGAAGGCGGCTCCGCAATCGCGCGGTGCGCACTCAGGTTCGCTCGAGTATCCGAAGGTTTCTCGTCGCGGTCGAGACAGCTAACAAAGAAACCGCAACCACTCAGTTGCAGCGGGTCACAACGCTTCTCGATACCGCCGCCGGTAAAGGTGTGTATCATCAGAATACTGCAGCCCGCACCAAGTCGCGGCTGACCCGTAAGCTGAACGCGATGTCGTGAGGGCTACGCGCCGCCATCGAAGGAGGACGCTGTGGCCGCAAACAAGCTCACCAAGGCAGAGATCGTCGAACGAATCTCCGAGAACACCAAAGTCAGCAAGAAGGATATCCACGGGATTATCGATTTCTTCTTTGACGAGGTAAAGGGAGCGTTGACCTCTGACCGTACGGTTGAGTTTCGTGGCTTTGGAACCTTCGAGGTACGAACTCGCAAGGGACGGGAAAAGGCGCGGAATCCGAAGACCGGAGAGACGGTACGCGTGCAGGACCATGGGGTGGTTGTTTTCCGCCCCGGAAAGGACCTGAAAGATGCGGTCTGGCCGCTCCGCAGTTAGCCCTTCCGGAGACATCTGTGAATCAACCTGAGAGGATGCGCTCTCTCGACGACCGGTTTCTCGTCAGACTGGGCGTCAATATGGCCCTTGTCGGCGCGGGGGCATTGCTCTTCTCGCTTTCATTTCCAAGCTTCATCTCGAAGTGGGGATGGTTTCCGTTCGCGTACGTCGCGCTGATCCCGGTGTTTGTGCTTGTCCATCGCTCGAACTGGGCGGAGGTCTTCTTCTACGGCTTCCTCTACGGTTTTGTAACCTACGCGCTGCACAACTACTGGCTGACGGGATTCCATCCGCTCGCGCTCATCCTCGTCCCGCTGATCTACGCGACCTACTTTCTGGTCGTATTCCCGCTTCTGAAACTCGCGGACACCCTGTTGCCTCGCCATGGGTATCTGCTGCAGGTGGCGATCTGGCTTGCCTACGAGTACCTCAGGACGCAGGGCTTCCTGGGCTACTCGTACGGGATCATCGGGTACACTCAGTACCTTTTCCTTCCCCTCGTCGGACTCAGCAGCCTCACCGGTGTGTGGGGCATCAGCCTGCTCGTCGTCTTCCCGAGTGTGTACCTCGGAAACGCGATGAAGGACGGGCTCGGCGGGATTGGTGAGTTCGTCTCGCGGAACCGTGTCGCGCCGCTCGTATGGGCCCTCTGCTTTATCCTCGCGATCGGGTACGGCATTGCGGCACGCGTGGACTACTCGGATGCACCGACGTGGCGCGTCGCGCTCACCCAGCAGAACTCGGATCCGTGGGTAGGCGGACAGCAGGCGTACCAGCGTTCGCTCGACATCTCGACTCGACTGAGCCGGGAGGCTCTTGCCGAGGACCCCGATGTCGACGTCGTCGTATGGTCGGAGACGTCGGTCGTGCCACCTATCGATTTCCATTTTCGGCACCGCACGAGCCGGGACTCGTACGAGCTGGTTGAGCAGCTGCTCCGGTTTCTCGAGACTCAGGATGTTCCCTACGTCATCGGCAATGCGAGCGCTCGACTGCTGCGGAACGAGCGCGGTGAGCTCGAGCGGGTCGACTATAACGCAGTGATTGTCTACGCCGACGGTGAGTTCAGCGAGCCGTACCGCAAGACACATCTTGTTCCGTTCACCGAGCACTTTCCCTATCGTCGTCAGCTTCCCTGGCTTCACGACCTGCTCATCGAATATGGCAGTAATCACTGGGGAAAGGGTCAGGAGTATACCGTCTTTGAGCTCGACGGCATCCGGTTCTCCACGCCAATCTGCTTCGAGGACACGTTCGGCTACATCTCTCGAGAGTTTGTCCGCAACGGTGCCGAAGTGATCGTAAACCTGACAAACGACCTGTGGTCCAAGAGCGTGGCGGCTTCGATGCAGCACATGCAGATGGCCGTCTTCCGGGCAACTGAGACCCGGCGTAGCGTGGTTCGCAGCACGAACGGCGGGATGACGACCATTATCGACCCGAACGGTCGGATAGTCGACATTTACCCGCCCTTCGTCGAAGGGTACCTTATCGGCGATGTGCCCGTGTTCACGGAGAAATGGACGCTGTATCTGGAGTGGGGCGACTGGTTTGCGTGGATGATGGTGGCATTCGCGGCTCTGGGGCTGCTCGCTGCGGTCGTGCTCGCCATTCTCCGGCGCATGTCCGTATACTCACGAACCGTTTGACAGGCGTGGGCGGGACTGACAGAATGCTGGAAGACCAAAGGCGAGGCGCGATATGTCGAAAATCCTGATCGTAGATGATGAGCAGATCAACCTCGATTTCTTCGAGGTAATGCTCACCAAACTTGGATTCGAGGTCGCCAGGGCCTCGGACGGCGAGGAGGCGCTTCTCGCGGTAGAGGAACACGACCCGGACCTGATCGTCCTGGACAACATCATGCCCAAACTGTCAGGCTGGGAGGTCACCAGGATTCTCAAACAGGATGAGCGGTACGCCGATTACGCCGGAACTCCTATCATAATGTTCTCCGCCATGGATGACGTGAAGGACAAGATCGAGGGATTTGAGCTTGGCGTGGAAGACTACATCACCAAGCCCTTCAACTTCTCGGAGGTGCTTGCCAGAATAAAGGCGGTACTGCGCAACCATGAGTTGAGCCAGCAGGTTGTCCAGCGCGAGCGAAGAATCGCGCTGATCGAGTCACTGAACAGCAGTCTGGTCTACTTCACGCGACATCTCAAGGATCCCATGCTGCATATTCGCGAGTCGGCCACCTCGATTGACCCTCAGGATGCTACCGCCGTCGGGCGCTTCGTCGAGCTCGTCCAGCAGGAGGTGACGCAGACCCTTGCCACGCTCGAAGGCCTCGAAGACGAGATACTCGACCTGACGCGACGTGGTGATGAGATCCGTGAAGGTGAGGTCACGCTTGACGACCTCGAAGAGAAGTACGAGCAGCATCTTCAGAATCTGAAGGCAAACGCCGACGCCATCGGCGGGAGTGTCGAGTAGATGTCGCGCGCATCACGGCGATCGGATGCTGGCGAGACGCCGCGGATTCAGACAAGGCTCGGAACCGACACCGTCCTTCGCGGGACGCTGAGATTCCGTGATAGCGTGGAGATATCCGGAAGGCTCGAGGGTAGAATCGTAGCCGATGGGTATCTCTTCATCCGTGACGGCGCCGAAATCCGCGCAGATATCAAGGCTCGTGACATAATCGTCGCCGGCACGGTGCACGGAGATATCGAGGCCACGCACCGGCTCGAGATTCTTGAGACCGGTCAGATCTACGGGAACGTGCGAACCGCGAGATTTCGCGTTGCCGACGGCGTGGTATTCGAGGGGAAGTGTGAGATGATCCGTGACGCCGACCAGATCGACGTGTTCGCTGCCCCGATCGACCAGGTGCGTGAGTCTGTCCGCCGATCGTGACGAGAGGCTCGCGGCGACCATCGTGCGGGACGCGCGAGACCGCGGGTGCACCATTGCCCTCGCCGAGAGCTGTACCGGAGGTCTGCTCGGTGCGAGCATCACCGATGTTCCGGGATGCTCGACAGTCTTCTGGGGATCAGTTGTGTCGTATGCCAACGAGGCGAAGCGCTCGCTTCTCGGCGTCGCGGCCACGACGCTGGAGACGCACGGAGCGGTCAGCGAGGCCGTCGTACTCGAGATGGCCGAGGGAGTTCGCCGTCTCAGCAACGCCGACGTCGCGCTTTCGGTTTCCGGTGTCGCCGGCCCCGGGGGAGGAACCGAGGACAAGCCGGTCGGTACGGTCTGGATCTGTTGTGTGACCGGTTGGACGAAGCCGGTCTCCCGCCTTTTTCGATTCGAGGGCGGCCGCGGTAGTGTAAGGCGCATGGCGGTTGAGGAGAGCCTTCGGCTGATGCGCGCCATGCTGAGAACGGGATCTGTGGGACAGCCGGGTTGACAGCGCGTGCGGCGCTGGCTATATTGCTGGTATCTGCTTCAGGTTTCCGTAGATACCAATCATCAGGGAAGTGAAGACTCAAAGCGCTTCCGTGGGATAGAAATCGGATCTCAATCGCCAGAGCAGGCGACGAGGAGACCATCCCTATGACCTTACGATGGAGTATTCAGTGACACCCTCAGACGACCACCCTTCGCTCGGACTGGATTCCGACGAAAACACGCTGCACGACGAAGCAAACGACAAGGATGCCAACAAGAACGGCGAGAAGCCGTCGAAAGGATCCGGTCGGAAGATCGTTGCCAAGAAGAAGAACGTTCGTGTGCAGCTGCTCAAGGATCAGAATTCCGACGATCGTTCGGACGACGATGCATCCGATGGACCTGCAGATGCCGGTGAAGACGGTCCGGACGACTCTTCCGAGGCTGCCGGAAGGTCTGAGGAGAGCGGCGATACTCGTGACGACGAGAGCTCTTCGACGGGCAGATCCCGCGGTTCTTCCGGCGGAAAGCGCAAGCGATCGAGTCGGAACCAGCGGCGTGAGGATGCTGGCGGTGAAGCTCCGCCCCGCCCTCAGAACGACTACGTCGGTCGTGACCACGGCAAGAACGGCAGCGACAAATCGCTGAGTATCAACGATCTCACCCGCATGAACATGCGGGACCTGCGGGGCATCGCGACCCGGTTGGGCATCAGTCAGGAAAACCTTCTTTCGCTCAAGAAGCAGGAGGTGATATTCGCGATACTCAAGGCGCACACAGAGCGCAACGGTACGATCTACGCGTATGGGTCGCTGGAGATCCTCCCTGATGGGTACGGCTTTCTGCGAAGCCCACAGAACTCCTACCTCTCCGGGCCTGACGATATCTACATCTCTCCGAGTCAGATACGCCTCTTCGGTCTGAAGACCGGTGATACGGTCTACGGGCAGATCCGTCCTCCCAAGGAAGGCGAGCGGTTCTTCGCGATGCTCAGGGTGGAGACCGTCAACTTCGACAGCCCGTCGGTCGCGCAGAGCAGGATTCCCTTTGAGAACCTTACGCCGCTCTATCCGGATGAGCGACTCAACATGGAAACGCGCGCCGGTGACCCTGCAACGCGCATGATCAACCTCTTCTGCCCGATAGGAAAGGGGCAGCGGGGGTTGATTGTCTCACCTCCGAGGACCGGTAAGACCATCATCCTTCAGAAGATCGCGAACGCGATCACGGAGAATCAGCCTGAGGTCTATCTGATAGTGCTTCTGATAGACGAGCGGCCGGAAGAGGTCACCGACATGGAGCGCAACGTCGACGCGGAGGTGATATCATCGACCTTCGACGAGCAGGCAACGCGTCACGTGCAGGTTGCGGAGATGGTCCTTGAGAAGGCGCGGAGGCTTGTCGAGCACCGAAAGGACGTGGTCATCCTGCTCGACTCGATTACGAGGCTCGCGAGAGCCTACAATCAGACCGTCCCGACGTCCGGAAAGATACTGTCCGGCGGTGTGGATTCGAACGCTCTGCATAAGCCGAAGCGGTTCTTCGGAGCCGCTCGAAACATAGAGGACGGTGGAAGCCTCACGATTGTCGCGACCGCGCTCGTCGAGACGGGTAGTCGGATGGACGAGGTGATCTTCGAGGAGTTCAAAGGCACGGGGAACATGGAGATCAATCTTGACCGACGGCTCAGTGACCGGCGGTTGTTTCCGGCCATCAACATCAAGAAGTCGGGAACACGACGCGAGGATCTGTTGTTGACCGAGGAAGAGCTTCAGAAGATGTGGATCCTCCGGAAGGTCATCAACCCGATGGACGATGTGGAGATCATCGAGCTGCTGATGGATCGTATGAACAAGACGAAGACGAACGACGCCTTCCTCCGGTCGATGAACACGTCGTCGGTCGAGTAGCCGGGAGCAAGGGGGAGCGGTGGATTTGACACCGCAGTGGGGGTTTGGTATCTTGCGGCATTGCGACGGGCAGCGAGGTCCGTCAGCTTACAATCGGGAGTGAGCATGAAGAAAGAGATCCATCCGAGTTACCGTGAAGTGGTATTCAAGGATGCTGCGTCGGGGACCTTGTTTCTCACGCGTTCGACTGTTGAGACGACGGAGACCGTTGACTACGAGGGCAAGACGTATCCACTCTTTCAGGTGGAGATCTCGAGCGCTTCCCATCCGTTCTATACCGGGAAACAGCAGATTGTGGACACCACCGGTCGAGTCGAGCGGTTCCGCAAGAAGTACAACCTCAGATCGCAGAGTTGATCACGGTATCTCAGTTTTCCAGGAAGGGCGCCAAGGGCGCCCTTTTTTTCGGGTCGAGACGCCATCGCCGGACGCAGGTGCCGGCGAAGAGAATAGCGAGCAGCACCGCGACCGACCGAGGGAGCCAGTCGCCGAAGATGGTGTAGACGGACTCCCGTTCGGGAGCGTAGACCGGAACGGTTGCGGACAGATGTGTCGTGACGAACATCGGTCGTGATGCAACCACTCGTCCCCACGGGTCGATGATCGTGGTGTAACCCGAGTTGGTCGAGCGCACCAGGCCGCGACGGCTCTCGATCGCCCGGAATCTCGCCGCTACGAAGTGCTGAATCTGCGCGGAGTTGGTGCGAGACCACGAGTTGTTCGTGAGATTGACGATGAGATCGGCTCCGGCGAGCACGTAGCTCCGATTCAGATAGGCGAATGCATCCTCGAAGCAGATAGGCGTCGCGATCTCCACCTGAGAACCGTCTCTGCCGCTGATGGAGAATAACCGGGTGCCGGGCCCGGGCGTCCAGACACCTCCGATCCCCACGATTCTGTCGAAGAACCGGCGCACAGCATCGGTTTCCCAGAACGGGATGAGCTCGGCAAACGGGACCAGGTGCCGTTTGCCGTACCACTGGCGCACCTGTGTGTCGGGTTCGATCAGCAGGACGGCGTTGTGGATCGCAAACTCGTCTTCCGGGTTCTGGAGCGGACCTCCCGTCATCAAGGGTGCCGGCAGCTCGGAGATGAACTCGAGGAAGGGACGCTCGGGAGGATTGCGCGCGTACCAGGCGCTGTCTTCCTGATAGAAGTATCGCAGGCTCGTCTCACTCCAGACAACCAGATCAGGCGACTGTTCCAGCTCGGCCAGCGCGCGTTCGGTCTCCTGCTGCGTTATGAGTAGCGGGCGTGCGATGTCGCGCGTGTTCCATGCGTCGGCGTTCTGCTGGATGAGGACCAAGTCGAGCGTGGTCCGAACGGGGATCACGGCGTTGAGCCGGACGACGCCGTAGAGGCCGACGGTGACGATGAGGACCGCGGTCATCATGAGATGTGCGGCACCGCTCTGTGTGGCACCGCTCTGTGTGGCACCGCTGCGTGCCGCACTTGACGGTACCGCGTCGCGCGGGCTGATGACCTCGGCTGCAGCGGCGTTCGCGTAGATCGCGACGAGCGTGAGTCCCCAGACACCGGTCACCTCCACGATCTGGGTGAAGAGCGACAGCTCGCTGAACGGATACGCGGCGAGACCCCACGGATAGGCGAGAAACCCGATGCTCTTCAGGTACTCGTAGAGGGTCCAAACCAGGGCAAAAAGAATGGGGCGGTACGCAGGAGGTTCGCGCGTTGCACGCCAGAGAAACCCGGCAAGGACGTAGTTGTAGGCAATGTAGCCGACCGTCGGTCCTCCGATGGTCCAGACCGAGAACTCTCCAAAGAACATCAGCCAGTAGTTTCCGAGCAGCGTAGACACTGCCCCGAACAGCGCACCGAGTCGCGATGCCGACTGCGCCTCCCTCGTGTCGCGGATGGCGAGATAGTATGGAACAAGCGCGACGATTCCGAGCAGCGGGTTGCCGAAGGTGAACAACTCGTTCGGCAGGGCAAGGGGGAAGAGTACGGCTGAGAGGAGCGTGAGAATCGTCGTTCGGGTCAACACGGCTCCATAGTAACAAAACCAGCGCGGATTGGCGATCGGTGGAGAAAATTGACATGCTACCCGATTGCATGGCGGCGTTTTCAGGCTATAATGCGGTACGGCGAGGAGAACTATGAGCGATGTCGCGTCGCTGCACGAAGCGGAGTACGGTCAGAAGCCAACGATAGTGACCTCGGCCCCAGGGGTCGTCAATTTCATCGGGGCCCACACGGAGTCGACCGATGGATATCTGCTCTTGTTCGCGATGAACAAGCGTGCGTCGGTTGCTGCGTCTCTGAGGGATGACGGTTCGATCAGACACTACGCGGCCGACCTCAACGAACGCAGGCGCACGAGCGCATCGGCACTCAAGTACCGGCAAGAGGATCGTTTCGCCGGCATAACAAAGGGCGTGATCAGCCGTCTGCAGACGCTCGGTTCGCGGGTTCGTGGTGTCAACGTCACGGTGACCAGTGATATCCCGTCGGGCATCGGACTCGCGGGCTCGCAGGCAATTGCGGTTGCTCTCGCCTACGCGCTTTCGAGGCTGTATGGGAACCCGATCGACGCGATCGAGGCGGCTCAGGTGGCCTACCACGTGGAACACACGTATGAGGATCTCCCGGTCGGCTTCGGCGATTTCCTCACCTCGGCCGTGGCGCGGAGTGGCCACTTCCTGTTCATCGACAGTCACCGTCTTGACTGGACGCACCTGGAGGCGCGTCTGGACGGCGTGGCGCTCCTCGGTGTCAATACGCACGCGCCCTCGGCGCTGTCGATGAGGGACGAAGCGCTGCGCCAGATCGAGTGCGGGCGATGTCTGGAACTGCTGTCGGGGTACGGGAACGGGTGCAGCTTCCAGGATTTCACCCTTGACGAGCTTGCTTCGAGCATTGGGCGCGTCCCGGAGAGTGCGAGACGATACTGCCTGCATATCGTGGCCGAGAATCAGCGCGTGCTCAGCTGCCGCTCTGCGATGGCGCGAGGCGATCTGGAACGGGTCGGGAAGCTGCTGACCGAGAGCCATGAGAGTCTTCGTGATCTGTACGAAGGCACCACGCCGGAAGTAGATTGGCTGGTGAAACACTCGCACACGGTGCCCGGAATCTATGGGGCTCGTCTTGCGGGAGGCTCATCGGGAACCTGTGCGCTGGTGTTCGGCCGCATGGACGTGAACGACGGGCTGAATGACCTCCTGCGTCAGTATGAGCGGATCTTCGGGTTTCACCCGACGGTGCTGGCCTGCTTGCCCGACGACGGTCTGCGCGCGGATTACTGGGAGGAATCGTGAGGGTCTTACTGACCAATGACGATGGAATCGAGAGCGCGGGCTTGCTCGCGCTGCAGGACGCGCTTGCTGATCACGAGATCTGGATCATCGCGCCGGATGGTGAGCGAAGCGCACAGTCTCACTCGATAACGGTGCACGATCCAATCCGGTGTCGTCAGATCGACGATCGCATCTTCGCCTCGAGCGGTACGCCGGCCGACTGCGTGATAGTCGGTATACTCGGAATCATGGACGCGAAACCCGACGTCATCGTTTCAGGCATCAACATAGGTCCGAATCTCGGGACCGATATCATCTTCTCCGGCACGGTCGCGGCGGCACGCCAGGCGTCCTTCATGGGCGTGCCGGGTATCGCGGTGAGCATCAACTCGTACAAACCGCCCTTCCATCTCAAACCTCTGTCGCGGTTCATCGCCCGGACCCTCGAGCAACTCGTGGCGCTGTGGAATCCCCGGCATCTGATCAACATCAACGGTCCGAATGTCGATTCTGACGCACTTCCGGTCCGGGTCACCTACCCGAGCTGGCGGATGTACCACGATCAGCTCGAGGAGTTCCACTCTCCGCGCGGAGATCGGTACTATTTCCTCAACGGGCACCCGGTGGAGACGCCGATGGAAGCGGGCAGCGATTGGACGGCGGTCGCCGAAGGAGCGGTATCGGTGAGCCCGATCTACCTCAATCCTGTCGACCATCATGAGGATGAAGCCTACCGGTCTGCCGATTTCGCGGCAAAGGGTATATAATCACTGATGATGAACGAGGGCATTCGGCTCCTGAAGCGCGGCCAGTACGAACGCGCGCTCCAGCACCTGCTCAACGCTCATGTTGAGAGTCCTGACTATCCCGAGCTTTCCTATCATCTGGGACTCTGCTACACCCATCTCAACCGCTATGATGAGGCGCTTCTCTATCTCGAACAAGTCGTAACTTCCGAGCTGAGCTTTACGCACGTCTACCAGAGTCGGATGATCCTCGGGTTCATCTACTCGGTGACCGGACGTTTCCGTCTCGCGGAGTTCGAGTTCCGTAAGCTCCTCGACGACGGGTTCGATTCCGCGCGTACCCATGCAGCGCTCGGTTTCGTGCTCCATGCCCAGGGCAATACCGATGGCGCAGTCTCGGAACTCGAGCGCGCGCTCGAGCTCGATCCCGACAACAGCAACGCGCTGAATTCGTTCGGATTCATCCTCGCGGATACCGGCAGGGACCCACGCCGAGCGGTAGACTTCTGCCGTCGGGCCGTGCGACGGCACCCCAGGAATCCCGCCTATCTCGATTCGCTCGGCTGGGCATACTTCCGATTGGGCCAGGTTGACGAGGCTCGAGACGTTCTGCGTTCAGCACTCGAGTCGGCACCCGGGAACAAGGAGATCGCCGCTCACTTGCGGGAGGTTCTGCGTGGACCGTCAGGAGCGAGGGCGTGATGCGGATGCGTAGCAGTCGGGCGACCGTCTTCGTGTTCTCGGCGGTGTGGCTTCTGCTTCCGGTGTTCTCCACGGACATCGAGGCCCAGGCGATTGACCTCGACGCGATCACTGCGAACGACGAGTTTCGTTGGGGAGTCGTTGCTCTTCACGACGGGAAGATCAACGAGGCGATCGAGAGCCTGAACCGCAGTCTCAGTTTCGCCTCAGAGCGAGTCCTGACGCGCTACTGGCTTGGTCGCGCCTATTACTATGCAGGTTTCGAGGAATCGGCTCTGGACGAGTGGCGGTGGGTTGCCGAACGTGGGAGTCGAACCTCGGTTCTCGAGAAATGGATCGAGAGGATCGAGCTCAGTCGCGGCTTGACGACTGAGCGCCTCGGGACCGCGATCAGCCCCGGTCGCTATGTGACCATGGTCGATCTTGCCGGAAGGCAGGCCGAACTGACCCTGTTCCGCAGTCCGACGAGCGTCCGCCCTCGCGCCGACGGCTCGTTCTATGTCGCGTCGTTCGCCACGCACACGGTTGTGCTCCTCGATCCGAACGGCGTTCGTCGGCGCGTGTTCGACGGCGGCCTCGAGGGGTTTGACCGGCCTTTCGACGTTCTCCAGCTCTCCGACGGCTCGCTGCTCGTCAGCGAGTTCGGGGCGAACAGAGTCGCGAGAGTCTCCGCCGAAGGGCTCAAGGTCGGCTCCTTTGGTAGCCGCGGCATTGGACCAGGGGAGTTGCTCGGCCCCCAGTATCTCGCCTCCGACGGGCTCGGACACGTCTACGTCTCAGACTACGGGAATGGACGCGTGTCCAAGTTCACCGTGGAGGGCGAGTTTCTCTTTTCGTTCGGTAGCCGCAACGCCAGCGTCGGGGCTTTTTCTCCTGCCGGCATCGTCGTGACCGCGGAGCGCGTCTATGTCGCCGACACCGACCGGGCACGAATCGTGGTGTTCGATGAGAGCGGCAACTTCCTTGGACAGATCCGCACCCCGATAATGGATCGTCCCGAGGGCCTGTCGCTCTACCAGTCGGGCAGCCTTCTCGTGAGTGATCGCAATCGGATCTACGTGATCGGTGTCGAGCGCGAAACCGAGTCGCTGCTGACCGAGCTGAGTCCCGATCGGCGCGTCCTGGGCGCCGCGGTCGACGCGAACCGGAACCTGCTCGCCGCCGACATCAACTCGAGCTCCGTGCTCTTTCTCGCGGCGAGTGAAGAGCTCTACACGGGCCTCAACGTCGAGATCGAGTCCATTCGAGCGGCCGATCACCCGCGTGTGCATGCAGCAGTGGTGGTCACCGACCGCAATGGACACCCCGTCCTCGGTCTCGGGCCGAGCAACTTTCGCATCACGGAGGACCGGTTTGCCACCGGTGCGCTCGAGGTGGCGTACGCCGGGTATCGCAGCGGCGAGGCGGCAATCTCCGTTCTCATCGACCCATCAGGCATCACCACTGCGCAGGACATCTCCGCCGCGAGAAGTGCGGCGGTCGATGCGCGCGATGCGCTCAACACGGGAGACCGGATGTGGGTAGTCAGCGCCGGTGATCAACCGGTGGTTGAGAGCGAACCCCGCGCCGGACGACTTGCCGTGGGAGAGGCAACTGCACGCGCCCTCGCTGTCGGAGGGCCGCCGACGGGTAGACTCGATCTGGGGATCCGGCTTGCGGTGTTTCAGCTTTCGGGCGAGCTCGGTCGACGCGGCATCGTGGTTGTCTCCGGGGGCGAGCCCTCGTCCCGCTCATTCGAGTCGTACTCACTGGAGGAGACAGCGGCTCATCTGAGAAACAACCACGTTGCGCTCTCTGTGGTGTACACGCAGAGAAACGCTTCGAGCGCGGAGCTCGAGTACCTCGCTGAAGCGACCGGAGGAACCAGCGCATACGCCTATCAGCCGCAGGGTATCGCGCCGCTCGTTGATGCGCTGCGACACGCCGCGAGCGGGACCTATCTCCTGTCGTACAACAGCGTGCACGACGCCGACTTCGGGCGTCGTTACATACCGCTCGAGGTCGAGGCATATCTGCTGCAGCGCAGCGGCCGAGACGAGGCGGGGTACTTCGGTCCGCTGGAGTTCTAGTGCGCCTTCTCCAGACGCGTCGAACCGGCGATCCACGGTGGGAGGGCATATGTTCGCGCTGCGGGCTGTGCTGCTCCGACCGCCGGCGCGTAGCCGCAGGTGTGCGCGTTGACCTGCGGCGCACCTGCCCGTATCTTGACGTCAGTGAACGTCGTTGCCGGGTCTACGGGCGACGCTTCAGCGTTGAGTCCCGGTGCAGAAAGGTGAACATCCTGCACGCGCTCTTCGGCCGGTTTATGCCGTTGAGCTGCGAGTATGTGCGACGTTACAGACGGTGGATCCATGAGTGAGGATATGCGGCCCGGAGTCGGGCCTGAAGTACAGGATCGACCCGAGGAAGAGGTGCGCGAACCGGAGCAGTTTCGGGTTGTGCTCCACAATGACGACTACACCACAATGGATTTCGTCGTCGAGGTCCTGATCAGGGTATTCCACAAGGACATCATCACCGCAACCAAGATCATGCTCGACGTCCATCGCAAAGGCAGGGGCGTCGTCGGTTCGTACACGTACGATATCGCCGCCACCAAGGCGGAGCACGTCCATCGGATGGCAAGAGAGCGGGAGTTCCCGCTGCGGTGCACCGTCGAGCCCGCCTAGAGACCCGGAAAGCGAAGAGTTTGCCGATTTCCCTCGGCGTGATGATTTTAGAGACGGAGGATCCATGAATCTCAGTCAGGACGTGAATGAAATCCTGAGTTCGGCATATCAGGAAGCACGGCAACGCAAGCATGAATACCTTACGCCGGAGCATGTGCTGTACGCGGCGCTTCACTATGAGTACGCGCGTGAGGTGCTGTCCGAGTGCGGTGCGGATCCGGACCAGATACGAACAGAGCTCGACCAGCATCTTTCGGACAACGTGCCGCGAGTGCCCCGGGGCGACCCGCAACAGTCGCTCGGGTTCCAGAATGTTGTCGAGCGTGCCGTTTTTCACGCCGAGAGCGCGGCCAAGGACGAGGTGGAGGTGGGCGACCTCCTGGTCAGTGTGTTCGACGAGGAACAGAGCTTTGGGGCCTATTTCCTGAAGAAGGCAGGTATCCGGCGGCTCGCGCTGCTCGAAGTGATATCGCATGGGCTCTCCGGACTCGGCGATGATCCCGACACCTTCGGTGCGGACGACGAGTCGGTGGAGGATCCCGACGACGCGGCCGAGGACGGCGAAGCGGTCGATCCGGCAGCGCAGGGCCGCAAACGACGAAAGAGCGACCCACTCGAGCAGTTCACCACCGAACTCACCGCGCTCGCGAAGGAAGGCAGGCTCGAACCGCTCGTCGGAAGGCAGGACATCCTCGAGCGTACGATCCAGGTGCTCTGCCGTCGGTTGAAGAATAATCCGGTTCACCTCGGCGACCCCGGAGTAGGGAAGACGGCAATCACCGAAGGGCTCGCTCAGCGGATCGCGAGCGGCGAGGTGCCGGACATCCTCAAGGATTACCGGGTCTTCGCGCTCGACATGGGAGCCGTTCTCGCCGGGACCCGCTTCAGAGGCGATTTCGAGGAGCGGATGAAGGCAGTCATCAAGCGGCTCGAGTCCGAGGAGAAGGTCATCCTCTTCATCGACGAGATTCATACGATAGTCGGCGCAGGTGGCACCGCCGGCGGTGGATCGATCGAAGCGTCGAATCTCCTGAAACCCGCGCTTGCCGCCGGAAGGCTACGATGCATCGGGGCAACGACGCACGACGAGTATCGCAAGTACTTCGAGCGCGACCGGGCTCTCTCTCGAAGGTTTCAGAAGATCGACGTCCCTGAACCTTCGGTTGCAGATGCGGTCGACATTCTCAAGGGGCTCAAAGGCCGCTACGAAGAGTTTCACAACGTGCGTTATAGCGACGAAGCCCTCGATCTCGCGGCACGGCTTTCGGATCAGTACATCAAGGACCGACATCTTCCCGACAAGGCGATCGACGTGATCGACGAGTGCGGCGCGTTCGTGCGCATGCGCACGTTTCGGCTCAAGCGGGACGCCGGCGAGCAGCGGCGGGAAGCGACGGGTGGCGCGGAGGCCGAGGTTTCGACCGACGAGCAGTCGGCGGGAGTCGAGGGCGAGAGTCAGGAGCCGCCGGTGGAGATCGGTGCGCTCGACATCGAGCGTGTAGTGTCGAAGATCGCGAACGTCCCCGAGCGAAGCGTGTCGATCAGTGAAAAGGACCGCCTGAAGGAGCTCGAGCCGGCGCTCCGGCGGGTCATTTTCGGGCAGGATCAGGCGATCGACTCGGTTGTTCAGGCGGTGAAGAGAAGCCGAGCCGGATTCCGCAACGCGAACAAGCCGGTTGCGTCGTTCCTTTTCGTCGGTCCGACCGGTGTAGGGAAGACCGAGTTGGCCCGTCAGCTCGCGCAGACGCTGGGGATCGCCATGCATCGATTCGACATGAGTGAGTACCAGGAACGCTACGCGGTGTCACGGCTGATCGGTGCACCGCCCGGATACGTCGGGTACGACGACGGGGCACAGCTCGTGGATGTGGTTCGAAAGACCCCGCATGCGGTACTCCTGCTCGACGAGGTGGAGAAAGCGCACCCTGAAGTGTTCAACGTTCTGCTTCAGGTCATGGATTACGCCACACTCACCGACAACCAGGGGCGGAAGGCCGATTTCCGCAACGTCATCCTCATCATGACGTCGAACGCCGGTGCTCGTGAGATCGGCAAGCCGATGATCGGTTTCGGCGGTAAGCGCGTTGCCAGTGAAGCCGTTGACGAGGCGGTCGAACGATTCTTTGCGCCCGAGTTCCGCAATCGGCTCGACAAGGTCGTCCAGTTCAACAAGCTTGGCGATCAGACGATCGAAAGCATCGTGCGAAAGGAAATCGCCGAGTTCGCGCTGCAGCTCCAGGAGAAGAACATCACCCTCGATGTCACCGATCGCTGTGTCGGCTGGCTTTCCGAGCATGGGTACTCTGAGGAGTTCGGCGCACGTAACATCGCCCGCCTCGTCGAAGAGAAGATAAAGGGCTATTTCGTCGACGCGGTGCTCTTCGGCGATCTCCAGGACGGCGGCCACGCAACCGCGGATATCCTCGCCGACGAGGTCATCATCACGCCGGGAAGCCCGAGGCACGAGAGCGAAGATGATGCCGAATCGTCGCGGTCCGAGGCGGAGGAAGAATCATAGCGTCGACCTTTCCTTGGCTGTCGCCTGACGAGTACTTTGAGTTTCCCAGTCCACATGCCGCGAGTCCCGAGGGGATCGTTGCCTCCGGCGGTAACCTCTCGCCGGGCATGCTTCTCTCTGCGTACCGGCAGGGGGTTTTCCCCTGGTTCAGTGAAGGGGAGCCGGTGCTCTGGTGGTCTCCCCACCCGCGGTTCGTCATTGT
>SLST01000547.1 GCA_007130265.1 Spirochaetales bacterium | reverse complement strand
CGAACACGAGCTCGAAACTCCCGATCGTGAATCCCTTGGGGAGGAAGAGGAACGGATCGTCGTAGATACGCCGGGGGTCGCTCACCGACGCCATGACCACGAACCACAGCGGGTAGATGATGAGGATCATGATGACGATGAGCAGGACGAGAATCGCTGCATCGAATACCTTGTCGCTTCTGGCTCTCGCTATGTTCTCAAGCATCGAATCATCCTTACCAGAGGCTCGTTTCACCGACGTTGCGGGCGACCCAGTTCACCGCGACGAGGATCGCGAAGTTGATGACGTTGTTGAACAGGCCTACCATGGCCGAAAAAGAGTACTGAGCTCCCAGGATTCCGCTCTTGTACACGTAAGTCGAGATGACCTCCGAATACTCGAGGTTGATGGGATTCTGGAGCAGAAAGATCTTCTCGAAGCCAACGTTCATGATGCTGCCGACACTCAGGATCGAGATGATCACGATGGTCGGGAGAATGCTGGGGATGGTGATCCGCACGATGCGCTGCATGCGACTTGCACCGTCGATGATTGCGGCCTCGTACATCTCCACCGGGATCCCGGAGATCGCGGCGGTGTAGATGAGAGAGCCCCATCCGATCGTCTGCCAGACACCGGAGACCACGTAGATATGCCAGAAGAGGCCGGGCTCGGCGATCATACTGATGGGCTGTGACAGGCCCAGGGTGTCGAAGACCGCCGGCAGTAGGCCGGTCTCCGGCGTGAGGAAGATGAGGATCATGCCGCACACGACGACGGTTGAAAGGAAGCTCGGGGCGTAGGAGAGCGTCTGCGAGACCACCGACAGACGTTTGAACCGCACCTCGTTGAAGATCAGCGCGAGGATGATCGGACCCGGGATGCCGACGATGAGGCTGTACGCGCTGATACCGATGGTATTCCGGATGAGCCTCATGAAGTAGAAGGAGTTGAAGAAACGCGTCAGATGCTTCCAGCCGGCCCACGGGCTGCCGGTGATGCCGTCGACCGGGTTGAAGTCGCGGAAGGCGATCTGGACCCCGTACATTGGGATGTAATGGAAGATGAAGAAGTACACGACGACCGGCAGGATCAGCAGGTACAGATCGTAGTTTCGCCGCAACGACACGCGCAGAAGGTGTCTCCGTTGCCTTCTCAGCACATCTGCGTGTATATCCGCCATCACTTGCCCCCGGGATCGGAAATAAAAGCTATGGTATTTACTGGCTTTCTCGGGAAAGCGCAGAATTACCCATATCTTTTTATCCGATTATCAGGCGAGATTCCGGATCTGTCAAGCTTCAAGACGGCAATTCTGGGAGAGGAAGCGAGATGATTGGAGATATGCGACGCACATTCGGGCTTGTCAGACGGGACTCCCATGAGGTACAATCACCAAAGTCGGACAAAGCTATGGCAAAAGCTCTCTATCAGACGATCGTTGAGTCGTTACAGGAGGAAATCCATTCTCGGTCCCTGCGGGCGGGGGACCAGATCCCCACCGAGCAGGAGCTGTCCGACCGGTTCGGGGTAAGCAGGATCACCTCCGCGCGGGCGGTACGCGAGCTCGAAACGCTCGGGATGGTCAAGCGCACCCGCGGGAAGGGCTCCTTCGTGACCGACGAATCGCTGTGGGCGGAGAACAACGGGCGCTCGGACCTCATATCGCTCGTCGTACCCTTCTCTCGACAAACCGGATCGGGCTACGTCCTGCTCGAGGGCATGGAGTCCCAGGCGAGTTCCTGTCGTCAGTTGATCACGCTCCACAACTCCGAAGAGACGCCAGAGAGAGAGCGCCGCATTCTGCAGGACGTACTCGAGCACAAGACGCTCGGAGTCATCATCTACCCGGACACATGCCTGACGAACCTGGAGATCCTCAGCCGGCTCGTCGCAGAGAAGGTACCATTCGTCATCATCGACCGCGAGGTTCTCGGCATCGAAGCAGATTTCGTCGGACCGGACAACCGGGCGGCTGCCCGTCTCATCGTCGAGCACCTGGTATCGATCGGACACCGGCGCATCTCGTATATGGGCAGCACGCGTACGACGGGACTCTCCGAGCAGGCTCGGTTCCTCGGGTACTGCGACGGGCTGTTGGGAGCGGGCCTGGCGTTGCGTGAGGATCACATCTACCTGACCGACGAGATCTCCGCGTCGGAGCAGATCGACGAATGGTCGCGGGTGGACGAGAACCTCGCGTCGGCCCATGAGGCTCTCAGTCACATCATGGCCCGCCCCGATCCGCCGACGGCAATCGTCGCGGTCAACGACATCAATGCGGCGAATCTGCTCAAGGCGGCGCTGCGTCGCGGGATACGAGTACCGGATGAGCTGTCGATCACGGGGTTCGACGACCTGCCCATCGCATCTCACCTCGAGATACCGCTGACCACGATGGCGCAGCCGTTCTACGAGATAGGGGAAACGGCGGTGCGGCTGCTGCAGGAGCGAATCGTGGACCCATCGGCCCCGGTTCGGAAGGTCCTGCTGCCCACAGCTCTGAAGGTTCGCTCATCGACGGCGCCGCCGGCCACATAGACCAAGGAGAACGGATCATGAACGACGACCGCATCAAGGCCCTACGTAACGAGAATCCTGAGTACATTCCCGTCAGTCTGGGGGTGCTCCCGTCGGCGTGGAACCTGCACAAGGGAGCGCTCGAGCGCATCGCCGAGCGCTATCCGCTGCTCTTCGCAAATGCGCCGAAGGGTGAACGCGACTACGCGGCGCTCGTGCGGGGCACCTACGCGGCGGGCACCCATGTTGACGCGTGGGGATGCCGGTGGGAGAACATCCACCACGG
>SLST01000266.1 GCA_007130265.1 Spirochaetales bacterium | reverse complement strand
CTGCTGACGCAGGCAAGGATCTCGATCTCGCGCGGACTGAGGGGCTCGACGAGGTCGTCCATGCCTGCGGCCGGCGCGGGCGTCCTGGACCCGGGATCACCTTCGCACGCGTGCGGTACCTCCCCGGGGCAGATTCGCGCGGCGAGGCGGCGAACGGATTCGTTTTCTTCGCCCGAACGGGCGAGGGTCCGGTAGACCGACGAGAGCAGCGGGGCTTCATCCGCGTAGGTCTGGTAGAAGCCGCGCCCTGCCCCCTTTTCGATGGCGGAGCGCACGAGGCGCTCGGACTCCGCGCCGTCGTCCTCTGCGAGCGCAACGGCCGCGTGGACGAGTCGAGGATCGAGCGTAGCAAGTCGCTCGAGCGCGGCTTCCGGAAGATCGAGCTCAAGCTGAACCCGGGCCGCAAGCGCGCAGGCGGGGATCGTCACGAACGACGGGAGCGAAGCTTCGAGCTCCATGGATTCGATGCGTCCGATGAGATTCGCGCCGCGGTCGTATTCGCGGCGCGAGACGGCAAGCGCAAGCGCGTGCAGGCAGGTCCAACCGTGAGCAGTCCGCTCGGTCGCGCTCATCGCAAGGCCTCGCTCAACGCACGCTTCCGCCTCGTCCAGCTCACCGCGCGAGGGATCATCGCGTGCAGCACGTGCCGGTTGCTCCCGGTGAAGCCACGGACCAATCTCTCAGGGTCACCAGCAGACGAAAGCGACAGGGCCGCGAGCTGCAGCCCCGTGGCCCAGCCCTCCGTTCGCTCGCACCTCCGCGAGGTAGCCGCGCGCTCTCCTGGAGAAAGGCCATCGACTCGTGGACCGCGTGGTTGTCGATGAGGTGATAGTCGTCGAGCACCAGGTAGACCGGTGCCTCTGTCGTGTAAAGGTCGTTCAGCAGGGGCGTCAGGTACGACGAACCCGCGCCGCTGCGGTCGGCCGGTCGCGCCTCTGTCCGCGGCACCAGGCTTCGTGACACTGCAGCCGCTTGAGCCGCGCGTCGCGCTTCGGCACTATGGTCGCATGGCAATCGAGATTCGCCCCGCAACAGTGTTCGAGGACGTCAGGACCATGGTGGGACCAAAGCGCGCCAACGCCACCGCGTGCTGGTGCCTGACCTACCGCCTGGGCTCGAAGGAGAATGCGGCACTGAGAGGTCCGGCGAGGGGCGAGAGGGTCGCCTCGATCATGGAACAGGATCCGGTTGGCGTGCTCGCGTACGACGGTGACGAAGTCGTGGGATGGGCGGCTGTCGCTCGCCGCTCCGAGACGAGCTTCGCTCGAAGCCGGTCGATTCCGAAGGTCGACGAGCTGGACGTCTGGTCGGTCTGGTGCATCCGCGTCCGACCGGGATACCGGGGCCGGGGGATCTCGTACTCCTTGCTCGCAGGCGCCGTCGAATATGCCCGCTCGCAGGGTGCGCCGGCGATCGAGGGGTACCCGCTGGACAATCGCGGCGAGAAGATCGATACGACGATGGCATACGTCGGCACGCGCGCGCTGTTTGAGAAGACCGGGTTCCACAAGGCGGCTGATACCACCTCAGTACTCTGCGGGTTTCCGCGGGTGCTCATGCGGCACGATCTCGAATAGGCCGGCCGGAACTAATCCTGTACCCAGTGCGCGGGCCCGCCCAAGAAGATGCCACGCAATCGTGCCGCACGAGATGAGGCCGCCCGCGGCGGCTGCGATCAGCTGCGGGCTTCCGTGCGCCGAGAGCCGCATCGGGCTTCCCCAGGCGGTCGGGAAAACACCGGCAAGCCAGGCCCACTGCCCCGGAAGCGCACCGATCAGAATCGGCGGAAGCGTGCAGACGTTCAGAACCTTCGCGAGGACGAGCCCCTGAACCCTGTTCTTCGCGAGGATGCCCATACCCAGAGAGGTAACCGGTAGAATGAGCGCGTCGACGATCAGGGACGCCGCGAAGACCACCGGATCTCCGTGAACGAAATTCCCGGCGGCGACAATTGGCCCGATCGAAATCAGGTAGAGCGCGAAGAGCGTCCGGCATCTTCTCAGGATGAACCAACCGGGTCGTGCCGGCAATGTGTGGAGAAACGGAAGGACGCCCTCGTCCTTCTCGTCGAGGTTGAGTAACGCACCGAGCATGCCGTACAGGACGCCGGAAAGGACAAGCACGAACGACCGTATACTGTCCATCCACGCGAGGACTGCCTCAACAGCCCTCGCGGGAATACGGGTGGCGAGGGGACCGGCGGAACCGAGAACCCACGGCGCACCGCGCCCCAAAACTGCCGCGGCCACAAACGGCGCGAAGACGACGACCGCGGGGACGGGGTCCCGGACAAGCAGGCGAACGTGGGCCGAGAGAGCAGGAAGCCACAGCCGTTGGGGTGCGGCCCGCACGGCGCGCGCTCGGCGTGGTCCGGGCCCCGCGCCAGGTCCGCTGCGATGGGATCGAACGGACTCCGCGATTGCTCGAACGCGGACGTGATCAGAGTCAGTGCTCCCCACACCGGTGACACTGCGCGAATCGGCCCGATGGAGACGCCGAAAACCTCGACCAGCGGGAGCATGAGCGGCATCATGATGACGGTCGAGTAGATGAAGTAGTCGGTTACGCGTGGAAACCATGACCCCATCACGATTCCAAGGCTCAGGTAGACCGGAACGGTGAGAACCGGCCCGACTGCCAACCGGAGAAGCCCGGCTGCATCCGGAGCCACGAAGCCGAGAAGCGCCGATGCGGCGGTCAGCATGCCGACGACGAGGACTGCGAGCGTGACGATCGCGGACGCCTTCGCTCGCCAGTATGCGGCGAAGCCACGGCTGTTCGCCAGGATGATCGACAGCACGCCTTGCTCGCGTTCCAGCAGTACGAGTCCGCCGGCGAAGAAGAACCCCGTGGAGGTCGGGTCGAGCAGGATGATGAGCTCAAAGGTCGCCTGCCGGTACGCCTGAGGAACCAGTGCAAGGAGTGCGAAGAAGCAGGCTGTCATCGCGCCGTAGGCCGCGTAGAGCCCGGCTCGTAACTGAACCGACACCTCGATCGAGGAGACTCGCCAGGCGGTAGCGACGAAGCCCGGCGATCTCACGTCGGCCCCTCCGACAGAGACCGTCAGGTGAGATTCCGGCGACCATGAACCCGGATCTCCCGTATCGTTGCTTCAATGCCGCCGGGCCGTCCTCTGCGACAGGCCTTCCATCCACCAGAAACCCCACCGTGTCGCATAACTCATCAGCAAGCTCCATGGAATGGGTCGTGAGGAACACGACGGCTCCGGTGTCCCTGATCTCAAGGATCCAGTCTTTGACGCGCCGGGCCCACAGCGGATCCAGGCCCGACGTTGGTTCGTCAAGGAAGAGCAGCGCGGGTCCGTGCAGAATGGCGCGAATGAATGCGAGGCGCATCCGCATTCCCTTCAAGTACGTCTCCACTCGCACGTCTATCGCGTCTTCAACTCCGAGCCGCCGAGCTGCCTCGTCTATGGTCAGGCTCGTTCGCGAAGGCACCGCCGCGGCGGTCTTCCCCGTCACCTCTCCCGGCTTCTGCCGGTGGGCCGAGTGGCGTATCGCCAGCGCGAACTCCAGGTTCTCGCGTCCGGTGAGCCTGGTGTAGAGATTGGGCGTCTCGAAACCGATCCCCATGAGCGAGTACACGGCAGGACTCCAATCACGGATTTCCGTTCCCGCGATTCGCACCGATCCCGAATACTCGGTGAGTATTCGGTAGAGGATCTTCTGGGTGGTCGACTTTCCCGCGCCGGGGTCGGGCTCTTCGGGGTTGGCCTGCCCCTCCGCTTTCTTGGAATGCCTGTCCACTTTTCGGTTGGCGATAGCGACCCCGACCACTCATACTTGCTTCACTATGCGAGTATACGATCCACGACAGGAAGACCAGTACTATCGAGCACTCCTCGAGCGAGACCCGAGCTACCTGGGCACTTTCTTCGTAGGAGTCAGAACCACGTCGGTCGTCTGCATCCCGACCTGCCCGGCGCGCAAGCCGAAACGCGAGAACGTCGAGTTCTTCCGTACGCTCAGGAGTGCGATGAATCACGGATACCGACCGTGCAAGGTGTGCCGGCCGACGGAGAACGCGTACGAGGCGCCCGAATTCGTGAAGCGGGCCATCGATCTCGTGCGGGCCAGTCCCAAGGAGAAGGTTCACGACGCGCGACTGCGCCGGGCGGGTATCGCCCCCGAACGGGTTCGCCGCTGGTTCAACCGCCACTACGGGATGACCTATCACGCGTTCCAGCGGATGTACAGGATCAACGAGGCGATGATCGAATTGAGCCAGGGCAGGAACGCAACCGAGACAGCATTCGACTCCGGATACGAGTCGCTGAGCGGGTTCGGTTACACGTTCAAGAAACTCACGGGTCGCACCCCCACAGCCAGCTCGCCGCGGGAACAGCTTCTCCTCCACCGATTTACCACGCCGCTCGGCCCGATGTTCGCGTGCGCGACCACGAACGGTCTGTGCCTCCTCGAGTTTGTCGACCGACGCATGCTCGAGAGCGAGTTCGAGGACCTCCAGCGCCGCTTCCGCGCGCGCATCCTCGCCGGGGAGAACGATCACATCCGGGCCGCGAAGCGGGAGATCGTCGAGTATTTCGCCGGAGAGCGAACCGAGTTCTCGGTTCCCTTAGACACACCGGGAACAGACTTCCAACGGCAGGTCTGGAATGCGCTGCTGCGGATTCCCTTCGGCACGACGTCGACCTATCAGAAGCAGGCCGAATCGCTCGGTAATCCACGCGCCGTTCGTGCCGTTGCCCGCGCGAACGGGATGAACCGGGTCGCCATCATCGTCCCCTGCCATCGCGTGATCGGTAAGGATAACAACCTTGTGGGCTACTCAGGAGGGCTCGAACGCAAGCGATGGCTCCTCGAGCACGAGCGCACGGTGTACGACGCCGGCTGATGCGTCGTCTGCGCGGGTCCCCGGATCAGCGGATGGGCGTGCCCCCGGTGCGACAGACCCCGCCGGGGTCGTAGCCCTCGCGGAGCAACCCCGACGCGTCGATGCGCGAAAGAAGGCGCCGGAAGTCAGGAGCGAGATCAGTCCGGAACTCGCGTGAACTTCGCCCTTCGAGAGGTCCAAACCCAGGGGTGTCGAGAAGATCCCCTCGACGGTACGCCGTTTGAGACCATATTTCTTCGTCAGGATCTCTATCTCTTCGTGAAACGCGCTCGTGAGCACGGCCTGCGCCTGTTCCCGCTCGTTCCCTCCAATCCGATACACGGTTTCCATCTGGTGCCTCCACCTGGATCGACGCGCGAGCGATGGCCTTCGTGTAGCCGGCGCATCGTGACTTGTGGACCGGCCATGATATGCTCTAATCCATGTACACCGTTGACGACGCCCGTACGGCGGCCTCTCGATGGGTCTCGTCCAATCTCGCCGCGCGTCCCGGGTTTCGAGGAGCGCTCCTGCACGGGTCGGTCTGTAATCTCGACGTCGGTGCCCTTCTGTCGGCAGAGTCGGACATGGATGTCGTCTCGCTCTTTGGACGCGACGCCGCCGGTGCTTGGCAAGACTCGGTTCGAGGGCGCGATCCTCGACGTCTGCGGCGTTCGGGCCTCCGACCTCGCCGATCCCGAGCGCGTTCTTGTCGACCACGTCTTCGCCGGTAGCTTCACGAGTCGTCTCGTGGTCGCCGACCCGGGAGGTGTTCTCTCGACGGTCGCGTCCTCGGTTGCTGAGCGCTTTCGCGAGCCTCGGTGGATCCGAGCGCGGGTCGAAGGCACACTCGCCGGCTCAGCGCAGTTTCTCGACAGCGTCGCGGCCGAGCCGTCCGGAGCCGCTACGAGGCGGCCGGCGTGCGAGGCGGTCGGTGATCGACGGGACCTCACGGTCGCTTCGCGATGGCCGCTACCGTGTGGCGATGTCCTTCGTTGGCACCTGCTTCTCGAAGTCGATCGCGATCCTCGCTCCGGTCGCGTCGTCCGAACGGCTCGCCGCGCACGCCGATCGCTTCGGGGCGCTGCTCGCGGATCTCGGGATTGCGACCGAGACCGATCGGGTGCGGCGGGTAGAAGCCGCAGGCCGGGCGGTACCGTGGATCCGACGGATCGCCGAACGTACCATCAAAGCGTATGGCTCGTGAGCAGGTGCCGAACCAGCGCGGGATGGTTCGCGCAGGCGCTCGCCCTTTGGTGGGCGCGCCCACGGGCCCGAACGTCCGGTTGGCTTCGCCGAGGCCTGCCCGTGAGCCGCCGTTCACCGCGGAGCCGGCTCACCTGCTCGAGACCGACTGCGCGGTCGCCGGCTCGACGTTTGCGTTCAAACGAAAGAGGTTTCCGCCGTCGTAGCGCGACTTGACGCCGCGCAGGCGCTCGACATTTGCCTGCGCGCCGGCGCCAAGCAGGCGTGTGCCGTCGTCGGCGTTGAAGTTCAGATAGACGCCGTTTGCCGAGACCTGCTTCAGATCGGTCCAGCACTCCCTCGACCACGCGATGTTTGCCTCATCGTCCTCTCGGCTGTCCCAACCGTTGTCAATGCTGACATTATAGGCAGCACTACGATTCCCGAACGCGGTGGCATCTTCCGGTACGTCGGCAATTGCACCACCGAGATGTCTGAGCACGATCAAGGTTGCGGGGTTGATGCGCCTGTTCGCCCAGTCGACGATCTTCGACGTCGCTTCGTCACCCATCTCGTTGAGGAAGTGTGACTTCCAGTAGTACCGCTTACCGTCGGGAAGGAGCTCGTCAAAGGCGCTTTGCGCTGCGAGGTACGTCGTCACGCCGCTCTCGTCCCAGAGCGGCTCGGCGATTCGCCGGAGCGGATCGAGCACTTGTCCCCCAACTTCGGGTTCGCCGGCGTAGATCCCCTCGATCATGATAAACGGAGCACGGTGAAGCTCGTCCGGAAACGCGTCGACCTCAGGAACGCTCCAGATATTGCAGTTGAGGCTTACCTCCCGAGGAGCGGACTCGGCGAAATCGCGCCACGCGGTCAGAACCTTTTCCGCGATCTCCAACGGATACGCAACGCTCAACCCGAAAACGTTCGGACCGAGAGTATGCAACCGGAAGGTGAAGGATGTTACGACACCGAAGTTTCCTCCCCCGCCCTGGAGCGCCCAGAAGAGGTCAGAATTCTCCTCGGGGCTCGCCGTCCGCGCCTTGCCGTCCGCGGTGACGATGCGCGCCGACTCCAGGCTGTCGCAACTCAACCCCAGGGCGCGGCGCGCAAACCCCATACCGCCACCGAGAGTCAGCCCGGCGACACCCGTGAGCGAGACTTCGCCTCCGGGCGCCATGAGCCCAAATGCCTGCGTCGCCCGATCGAGGGCTCCCCACGTGGCGCCGGCGCCGACTACGGCAGTCCGCTTCGCCGGGTCGACGTCGATGTTGTTCATTGCGGACAGGTCAATGAGGAGTCCGCCCTCGACTGTCGAGTAGCCTGCGACGCTGTGCGCTCCTCCCTTGAGTGCGGTCAGAAGCTGGTGCTCCGCGGCGAACCGCACAGCCGCGACGACATCCTCCTCACCGCCGCACGACGCGATCAGCGCAGGACGCCGGTCGTGCATCCCGTTCCACACGCGACGCGCGGCATCGTATCCGGCGTCGCCGGGCAGGATCATCCTTCCGGCGAATCGCGCGCGCATCGCCTCGATCTCCGGCCTGGAGACGTCGGTCATTGTCCCGTCAAGTCTCGTGACTCTCACAGTATTCATAGCAACCTCCCATAGTGGCTCGGCGGAAACGATCGACTATCGTTCCCGACACTCACGAGGATAGCTCAGGAATGAACGGCCGGGTATTCGCGAAACTACGGTACTGTGGACGTGTGACTACGGTAGTCAGTCGTGCAGACCACGCTCGGACAGCTGTCGAACTGCTTCCGTCCTGGTGCGGCAATTCAGACGATCAAACAGGTGCGCGACGTGCATCTCGACTGTGCGCGTGCTGAGATACAGTCGGGCGGCGATTTCCTTGTTCGTGAGCCCCTCCATCAGGAGCCGGGCGACGTCGAGTTGACGCGGGCTGAGTATGCTATCGACCGCCTCGGACCGGCCGTTGGACCCGTCGTCGGAAGATCGCACCGCCTCGAGCGTCGCCGCGATGCGTCCAAGAAGCGGACGTGCGCCGAGCCGGCGAGCGGCTCCTTCCGCCGCGGTGAGGGTCTCCGATGCAGCGTCCAAGTCGCCCATCTGTTGATCGGCCAAGGCTGCCTGATAGAGAGCATGCGCTCGCTCGAGCGGCAGGCCAATTCGCTCGAAGCGCTCGGCCGCGTCGAGGTACCTTTCGGCTGCATCGTCGTACAGCTCTGCGGCGAGAGCCGTCGAACCGTGGCAATAGGCGAGCGATGCATAGGCCTCAGGGTTGCCGGTCTCGGACGCAATCTGCGACAGAAACGCAACGGCCTCGGACAGCTCCTGATGAGCCTGATGCCGGGCGAAGCAGGCCGACGCGTGGCATAGACACGGAAGTAGATCGTGGCGATCATAGTTCGTTAGCGCTCCGTTCAAGAGACCGCGGTACTCTCGCAACGCGGCGTCGTCCGCACCGTCACATTCGAGCAGTAATGCCCGTGGCCACCGGAGCATTACGAGGTAGACGCTGAACCCACGCTTCTCTACGTACTTCTCGGTCTTCCGCACGGCTTCCGCCGCCGGTCGAGTCTCTCCGCGCATCGCGCGGACCATCGCGGTATTATACAAGGCGGTGGCTATCGAGCTGGAAGGAGCGGAACCCGACTGGATGAGCTCCCGTGCGATCGCGAGGCTGCGGCTCCAGTCACCGAACCTGAACAGGACATAGCACATGCAGCCCATCGCATCGCAGGCAGCCACCTCCGCGCCGATGCGCCGGCACTGTTCGAGCGCCTTTGTGTATGTCTTGACGGCACCGCCGTAATCGGAGGCGAACTCCAGCACCCCGGCAAGGCGTCGATACGTTTCCGCGGTAATTGCCGACAATTCATGCCTCACTGCCAGATCGAAGCCCTCCTCGACCGCGGCAAGGGCTTCTTCCTGCCGCCCGTTCATCGCCAGGATGTGCCCGGCGAGGCCGAACGCGCGGGCACGAATGTCGACCCTTCCTCCCTGCTCCGCGAGTCCGGCCGCCTCATTCGCGGTCTCGATCGCTTCGTCGAGGCGATTAGTGAGAATGAGAACGGGCAGTTGCTGGAGCAACTCGGCCGCGGCTTCTGCGGGCCGGCCGAGTTCGCGAAACGATGCTTCGGCGACGGTCCGCGCTCGAAATGCCTGCTCCTCTTCTCCGAGCAGACCACAAACGACCGCGTGCATCCGGTGAACGTCAGCTCTGCGGTGCGGATCGTTGTCGACAACCGTGTAGCCGGACAACTCGCGCAGCGTCTGGGCCGCAGACCGCAGCTCACCGGCGAGTTGCTCCTGGTTCGCGAGTCGCATGAGCAGTTCAGCACGATCGACGTCGTGATCCGCAGGCAACAGACGTAGCGCCTCTCGTCCCGTCCTGATCGCGTTACGGTGGGCTCCCGCCGTCTCGGATCGCTCCATTGCCCGCAGGAACTCATCTCTGGCCGCATCGTTCTCACCAGCCGCGAGGTAGTGCGCGGCGACGATCGCCGGCTCGGCGCCGTTGCGATGCAGGTAGGTCGCAACACGCCGGTGCAGATCCCGGCGCCCCGACCAGGGGATCTCGGCCCGCACGGCGTCGCGCAGGAGACTATGCCGAAACTCAACGTCGGCATCACCGGTGCACCGCAGGAAGTCGGACTCCAGGAGTTCGTCGGGATCACCCGCAATCGCCCGGAGATCGGAGAGCTGCAACTGCTTCCCCGCGAGCGCAACGATGAAGAGCTGCTCCTGTACGGTCTCCGGAAGTCTGTTCAGACGAGCCGCCGTGGCGTCTCTGATGCTCTCCGGAAGCAGGACGGCAACGTCGGAACTGTCGGACTCAGGGGAGATCCCCTGGCGGACCGCTTCCTCCGCGAGCTCGCGTATGTAGAACGGAACCCCTCTGCTCCGCGCGTGAATAGCCGCCACCAGGGTGTCCGACGCCTTCGTCACCCCGGCGATAATGCTGCCCGCGTCATCGAGTGAGACCGGTCCAAGCTCGATCTCGGTGAGTCTCCCGGAGCGACGGAGCTCGTTCCGAACCCAGCGCAAACGGTGCCTGCGAGGCAATCCTTCTCCTCGATAGCTTCCGACGAACCTGCATCCCTCGCGGGAGAGTCGTTCGTCGAGTCGCGGCAGCAGGTCGAGAGCGTCGGGGGACGCCCAGTGAAGGTCCTCGATTACCAGAATGCGACCATCGCAGCGCTCGGTACCGCCGACGCACACGAGTCGTATGACAGACTCAATGGTGTCGTCAGCAGGCGACTTCGAATTCGGATTCGGGATGAAAGGACCATCTTCAGTGAGCAGGTCGGCGAGCGGAGCATACGGCGCAGCGTGTTCCTCGTGGCACCTCAGATGGACGGTACGACGATCCAGATACCTTCGGGTGTGGTCGAGAAGCGTGGTCTTCCCCATTCCCGCCTCGCCCGAGATGAGGACTGAGGATGATTCGGGCCGCTGAAACAGTTCGAGCAGCCGGTCGAACTCCGCGCGACGAACCACCTGCGGGTCAGCTGCATGAGATTTCTGTCTCATTCTCTCATCTTAACGGGTGTGCGAGCGTTGGTGAAGGCCGACCGCCGGTCCGGCGATCGTCGCCATTCCTGCGCCCGAGGTGTGCCTGCACGTCAGACGCCTCGCGGAAGGCCACCAGACGCACCGGTTGAGTGCCAAGCAGCTCGGGAAAGGTCGCGCTCGCGTCCGAGTGAATCCCCGGACGAGACCTCCCTCATACTTCATGGGCCGGGCGAACTGCTCGAGCATGTCCGCGATGCCGGCGGCCCCGGCGGTACCGTCCTTCCGCTGCAGCAACGAGACGTGGGCAACGAGTTCGTCCGGATCGTGATCGTGCAGTCGGGCACGATGTCCACGATAGGAACGCCTCGATGGGAACAACCCCTGGACGTTCGGTTCTCCCTGACGGACTGTCACGATAACGGCGGGCTGCGGAGCGAGGGGGAGCGGCGAGGTTGTAGCGAGGCGTGATCGGGTGTCGCGGGCCG
>SLST01000310.1 GCA_007130265.1 Spirochaetales bacterium | reverse complement strand
GGCGGTGCTGAACCGGGCACTCGGAGAAATGAGCCGGGAGCTCGACATCCCGCTCGTCGCGGCAAACGAGTCGTACTACGTCCGTCGCGAGGACGCGAATGCGCACGATACGCTGCTCTGCATCGGGGCCGGGAAGAAGAAGAGCGACACGAGCCGCTTCCGGTTCAGCACCGACGAGTTCTACCTGAAGAGCGAGAGCGAGGTAGCCGCCGCCTTCACCGACCACCCGGAGGCGCTCGCGAACGCCGGACGCATCGCCGAAGAGTGCGCTTTCGAGATGGAACTGCCGGGCCCGATGTTCCCTGACTACGAGATCCCGCGGGAGTTCAAGGATGCCGACGCCTATCTTCGACACCTTGCCGACACGGGATTGAAGAAGCGTTACCGCGAGACCACCGAAGAGCTGCAAAAGCGACTCGACTACGAGCTCGACGTCATCATATCCATGGGCTTCACCGGCTATTTTCTCATCGTGTGGGACTTCATCGCCTTTGCGCGCAGCCGCGACATACCGGTAGGACCGGGCCGCGGGTCGGGCGCCGGTTCGCTCGTTGCGTATGCGCTTGAGATCACTGATATCGAGCCGCTCCGGTACGGGCTGCTCTTCGAGCGGTTCCTGAATCCGGACCGCGTCAGCATGCCCGACTTCGACATCGACTTCTGTTACGAACGCCGTTCGGAGGTCATTGAGTACGTCACGCGCAAATACGGCGAGCAGCGCGTCGGCCAGATCATCACCTTCGGCACGCTCAAGTCGCGAGCGGTTATCCGGGATGTGGCTCGTGCGCTCGACCTGCCGTACGCCGACGCCGACGCAACCGCGAAGCTCGTCCCGCGCGACCTGAAGATCACGCTCCCCAAGGCGATCGAGCAGGTTCCTGAGCTCGCCGAGATGATCGATCGCGGCGGGGTGCACCAGGAGCTCCTCGAGACGAGCATGAAACTCGAGGGCCTGCACCGCCACGCATCGACCCATGCCGCCGGCATCGTCATAGGGCGTGAAGAGCTCACCCGCTACGTACCGCTCTACCGCGACCCCCGCACGGGACAGACATCAACGCAGTTCACGATGGACCTGCTCGAAGAGTGCGGACTGGTCAAGATGGACTTCCTGGGGCTCAAGACACTGACCCTGATCGAGAACACGCGCAAGCTCATCGCCGCGAGGGGCATCGACATCGACCTCGACACGATTCCCGACGACGATCCGCCGACGTTCGCGATGCTCGGGCGCGGAGAGAGCAAGTCGGTTTTTCAGTTCGAGAGCACGGGCATGGCGCAGGTCCTCAAGCGCGCGAAGCCGGGCCGAATCGAGGATCTGATCGCACTGAATGCGCTCTACCGACCCGGTCCAATGGAGAACATTGACCAGTTCGTCGACTCCAAGAATGGTCGCATCGCGATCACCTACCCCATACCGCAGCTTGAGGAACCGCTCAAGGAGACCTACGGGGTCATCGTCTATCAGGAGCAGGTGATGGAGATCGTCCAGCTCGTCGCCGGGTTTTCGCTTGGACAGGCAGACATACTCCGTCGGGCAATGGGCAAGAAGAAGACCGAGGAGATGGCACGAATGCGGGTCAGCTACCTCGAGGGAGCGAAACAGCGGGGCATCCGCGACGCCGACGCCGAGCGGATTTTCACCCTGCTCGAGCCGTTTGCCGGTTACGGGTTCAACAAGTCGCACGCAGCCGCGTACTCGGTACTCGCGTACAAGACCGCATACCTGAAGGCCAACTATCCGGTCGAGTTCATGGCGGCGAACCTGACGAACGAGATCAACAGTCCGGATACCTTCGCCGATTACATGGCCGAGACCACGCGGATGGGCATCGCGATCCTGCCGCCGGACATCAACCTGAGCGAGAAGTACTTCTCGGTGGCGGACGGGAAGATCGTCTATGGGCTCGTCGGGATCAAGAATGTTGGGACCGCGGCGGTTGATGCGGTGCTGCTCGAGCGCGAACAGAACGGACGCTACGAGAGCTTCGTCGACTTCGCCGAACGCAACGACATGCGCAGCGTCAACCGAAAGGTCATCGAGACCTTCATCCAGTGCGGCGTCTTCGACTCGCTCGGCGATGATCGGGCAGTACTCGCCGGAAACCTTGACCGGGCGCTCGACTACGCGAGTGCGCGCCGGGAGAGCCGGGCCAGCGGACAGGTCTCCCTGTTCGACGAGACCGGCGAGCTCGGTCTTTCGTTCGAGCCGGCCGACCCTTGGGACAATCTCGAGCGTCTGCGCCACGAGCGAGAGTTCCTCGGCTTCTACTTCTCGGGGCACCCGCTCGACTCGTACCGTCGAGAGTGGCAGACCCGTACCACGCTCGACCTGAAATCGGCGGCGAGTGCAAACCCCGATCGCGCTCATCGTATTGTCGGCCTGCTGAAGGGTGTGCGGGTGATCTCCACGCGGAAAGGGACGACAATGGCGTTTGCACTACTCGAGGACTTTAACGCGGCGATCGAGGTCGTGCTTTTCGCCGAGGCGTATGAGGCGAGCAGGGAGCTGCTCGCCGATGAACAGGTCGTCGGCGTCGAAGGAAAGGTCGACACCAGCCGGGAGCGCGTGCAGTTCGTCGTCGAGCGCCTCGTGCCACCACAGGAGCTACCCGATCGTGACGCCGGACGAATCCACCTGCGGATCGCCGATTCGCATGCAACTGAAGAAGACCTCTACGAACTTCGCGCCTTCCTGGACGACCGGCCGGGAGGATGTTCGGTATACTTACACGTGAACGGCAACGGCAACGGGACCGAGTGCGTCATCCGTGCGTCAAACCAGCTACTCGTC
>SLST01000235.1 GCA_007130265.1 Spirochaetales bacterium | reverse complement strand
GCTGTCGTCCACGATCAGTACGCGGTACGGCGTTCCGTCCTCTTTGACTCCGTCGGCCGCCCGTTCGTTGATACTCGGAAAATCCTGCTTCGCTTTCATCAGCCTCGCTCCCGTATCGCAACGTTGATCTCTATCCTACCCTGAGGCAGCTCCATCGGCACGATGAGCGCCTCGACGTTCGCGTTCGATATCTCCATGTTATCACCGGTCACCAGGGCAGGCGGCGTGAGGTCGAAGGCGAAGCCGAGATTGTGCAGCTTCGTGACCGCGCGGCCGGTTATCATGTTCGCAAGCTCGGTGATCGTTGCACGCCCCATCTCGTTGAGATCGGTAATCGGTTCCATATCCATGCCCGCCAGCATTCCTGAGGCTACTTGTATCGCAGTTGCCCGGTTCATGTCCAACAGGACCCGCCCCTCGACGTCTCCGGCGAGCCCGATAATCGCCGCGACTCCCAGCACCGGGGTGGCCGTCGACTTCAAGTAGAGCTCACCCCGTTTCACCTCCGTCTGAAGCACTTCCTTCAGAACATCATGGGCCGCTTCGACAAACGGATTGATGTATTCAACGCGCATGTTTTCCCTCCGTTATCTCTTACTGTACGCCCGCACTGGGCCGCGGGACACCTCGACATAGTCGGATATCTCCTGCAGATCCTCGTGTGCTCCGGTCACCACGAGCGTCGTCGCAGCGGTCTGCTCCGCGATCAGCGAAATCACCCGGCGCTGATCCTGCTCCTGCAGGAACGAGAGCACATCCCGGATGACGATCACATCACAGGGGGGTGCCGTCTGAACGTGCCTCACATCGCTGAACTCGAACAGCACGGTCTCACGCACCTGCGCGTTGAACCCGAACGCCCCGTCGGCTTCGGTCATGAACGGGTCATAGAACGCCGGAATCGTTGCCGGATCGAACGCCAGGCTCGGTGCCATGGAAACATCGAGCAGATCGGTGTCTGCGGCCCAGACCCTGATCCGTGCGCTCGGATAGCTTGCCCGAAGCAGGCAGGCGATCGAGTAGCTCTCATGCCCGGGTCCACACCCGGGGTTCCACGCGTGGACGTTGCCCTCGAGCCCGGGGGGAAGCAGCGCCCGAAAGGCCTCGAGGTAGTCGTCGCCCCACAACGCGCGGTTGTACGGCGAGTAGAATGGTTGCAGGAACTCCTGCACCTCGGCCTCCGACGTAATCTCCACGCGCCCGTCGTGGGTATCACTCCACGAACGCAGCCGCTGTGCCGTCCAGGCACGATTCAGGTCGGTCATCACGAAACCGGCGAGCGACCGTAGGGTCTCCGCGACGAACTCGACGGCCGCACCCGGATCAGCCGAGTGAGGTCGGGTCGCGCGCGGCGCCTCCTGGGCCGGGACGGCAGGATCGTCGGTACCCGACTCGCGCTGCGGGCGAGACTCCTCGGCATCGCCGAGGATACGTTCCATATCGAGGATGATGTAGAGCCGTGACCGGTGCTCCACGACCCCACTGATCGACCGGAGATTGACGTCGGCGAAAATCGGATGGGGCGGCTGGATGAGTCGGGACGGGATGCCGACGACCTCGTCTACCCGGTCGACGATCACACCGATCAGGCCGCTGTCGAGCCGCAGTATCAGTCCCTCCTCGGGCTCGCCGGCGGCGCGCTCCGGGACGGGAAGGTTGAACATGAGCCGCATATCTATGAGCGAGATGATGTCACCGCGCAAATTGTATACCCCGGACACGAAGCCCGGGGTGTTCGGGACGTTTGTGTAGCGGTCGAACTTCGCGATCTCGGCCACCTTCATGATGTCGACGCTGTAGTCCTTTCCGCCGAGCGAGAAGGTCACCATCTTGTAGTCGATCTCTTCCCGCTCGTCAGCCTCGTCCGGATCGGCATTGGAGAACAGGCCGCTGTAGCGGTCAAACGCCCGCTCGCGTCGCTCGTGCTTCGTCATGCTCCGATCACCGTCTCGCGCTGCCGACGCAGGTCGCGTTCGTGCTTCAGCCCAAGAGCAAGCAGCTCCGCGACATCGATGATCAGAGAAACGCGTCCGTCGCCGGTGATATTTGCACCGGCAATTCCCGGAGCGTTCGTGTACCGGTCGCGCAGCGGCTTGATGACGACATCCTCCTCCCCGATCAGCGAGTCTACGACCAGACCGACCTTCTTCTCGCCGCTGCCGACGATCACGACGAAGAGGTTCTCCCGATTCTCATCGGTCTCGATACGGAAGATGCGGCTCAGCCGAAGCAGGCTGACAACGTCTTCGCGAACGTTGAGCACCTCCGAACTGTCGAGCCGGCGGATATCGCCGGCCCTGATGCGCTGGCTCTCGAGCACGGCGGTGATGGGAATCGCGTACACTTCCGGTCCGACTCTCACCATGAGGCCCTGGATGATCGCGAGGGTAAGCGGTATCCGGATGGTGAACGTCGTGCCGCGATGCATCTCCGAGCCGACCGTCACGGTTCCGTTGAGCTTCTCTATCTGCCGCCGCACCACGTCGAGTCCAACGCCGCGGCCCGATATCGCCGAAACCTCACGTGCCGTGGAAAAACCGGGGTCGAAGATGAGGTTGTACGCTTCGACATCGCTGAGCGCTTTGCCCGGATGGATGACCCCGCGATCGACGGCCTTGCGACGGACTGCGTCAACGTCGATCCCCCTGCCGTCGTCGGAGACTTCAATGACGATCATGTTGCCTTCACTGCTCGCCTTCAACAGGAGGTCGCCCGACTCCGGTTTGCCGAGCTGCTCGCGTTCATCCGGGCTCTCGATCCCGTGGTCGATGGAGTTGCGCACACAGTGGATCAGCG
>SLST01000592.1 GCA_007130265.1 Spirochaetales bacterium | reverse complement strand
GTCGGATTCGGGCAGAACTCCGGTTCGGTGATCAAAGGCGTCACAGGTATCCTCCGGAACCTCCTACCCTCCTGTTTCGCCTGGCGCTTCACTACTCACAACAATTTCGGCACCAGTCTTCAGTCGGTCAGGCGTCGGCCCGGCCCAGAGAACGAACGACGGCGGGAGCGCCGTCGCAGGGCGGCCCCGGGAGATGGCGCATCGTCACCGATGCCACGTCCACCGCAACCCGGGTGAGACTCTTCGTACCGCCGTCCTCCCGGTGCGTGCACACCGAGTAGGGGCCGCGTTCGGGTAGATGGCTGCGGTGGTACTCGAGCAGCCGCTCGGGATCCGGGTCGTCGCCGACGAGTCGCCGGTACGCGGCGGTTCGCGCAGAGACGACGGCCCGGCTGTCGAACGACGACGAAGAGACCGGCGCGAGCGGACTGTCGACGCGCTCGAGCGGGCTTGCCCCGCCCCACCGTCGCAAGCGCGGCGAAGCATGGGGCGGGAAGAGCATCACCGTAAAGGGTCGGTACGTCGCGAGGTCACGAGCCTCGAACAGGCGGTCGGCCTCATCAACGGTGGCGAGGGCGGCGAGATCAAGGACGAGCGTGCCGCGGCTCTCGAAGCCGGCGCCGCCACGTCGGGTGCGCGATTCCGGTAATGCCGGCGACGGGTAGTGGTTGAGCAGGCAGACGGTCAACCCGTGATCGTTCGTCGCGATCCAGGAACCTCCCGCGTCGGAGTCGACCGGTGCGAGCCTGCGAACGCCGCCCGCTGCGACTACCCGCGGCGGCAGCGCCTCGCCGCGCGAGTGGAGCTCGTCGCGGTTCATGAATACCTCGTACCCGCCTTCTCGAACGAGCCACGTTACGGTGCACATATCCTGCGCTTCTCCCGCCGCAAAGGTACCGCAATCAAGCGCCAAATTGCACGCATCATGGCCTGTGCGCTAAGATGGGCGCGTGAGCGAATCTCATCCATCGCATGACATCACCGGCGGGCTCGGAAGCGATCTCGCGGACAGGCGGATCGTACTCGCGCTATGCGGCAGCGTCGCGGTCGTGCGCGCGCCGGAGCTCGCGCGCCTGCTGATGCGCCACGGAGCGTCCGTCGTCCCGGTGCTCTCCGCGGAAGCGGCACGGCTGATCGGCGTACCGCTCCTGCACTGGGCGACCGGAAACCGGCCGGTTACCGAGCTCACCGGAGAGATCGAGCACGTTGCGCACGCGGGGAACGTAGAGAACCACGCCGACCTCCTGCTCATCGCCCCGGCAACCGCAAACACGATCGGGAAGATCGCGGCTGGAATCGACGACGGGCCGGTGACGACCTTTGCGACGACGGCGATCGGCGAGGGAATCCCGGTCGTCGTCGTTCCGGCGATGCACGAACCGATGTACCGTCACCCCATCGTGGGCCGCAACCTCGAGACGCTGCGCGAGATCGGCGTCGAGGTGGTCATGCCACGGATCGAAGAGGGAAAGGCGAAGATCGCCTCGAACGAGGAGATTCTTGCCGTGGTCGCGCGTGCGGTCGCACGTGGTGAGGTGCGCCCGGGGCGCGGGGCCACGAGGCCCGTTGGGCACACCGCCGGGCGGCTTTCCGGCCGCCTTGCCGACCGGCGCGTACTGATCACCGCCGGACGCACGGTGGAGTACCTCGACCCGATCCGTGTGATCACCAACAACAGCACCGGGAAGATGGGGATGGCGCTCGCGGCGGCAGCGGTCGAGGCCGGCGCGCGTGTTACGGTGATCTACGGGAAGGGCACGGCGACCGCGCCGGCGGAGACCCGCGTCGTCGAGGTCGATACCGCCGAGCAGATGCACGCGGCGGTTCGTCAGCAGCTCTCGGCGGCGCCCGGCTACGACGTCGTCATCGCGGCCGCTGCGGTGGGCGACTGGCGGCCGGTGGAGGGACAGAAGAAGAAGATCTCCACCGAAGACCGGCGGCGGCTCGTGGTCGAGCTCGAGTCCACACCCAAGATCATCGACGGCATCAAGCAGGAGTACCCAGGCGTGTTCCTGGTCGCGTTTCGGGCGCAGCATGACCTGGAGAGGGATGAGCTGCTCGAGGATGCGAGACGGCGCGCAGAGAAAGCGGACGCCGATCTCATCGCCGTCAACGATGTGAGTCGAGAGGGCGCGGGGTTCGAATCGGACACGAACGAGATGTACCTCCTTGGGAGCGACGGTCGCGAAGACCATATCCCGCTCTCGAGCAAGCTCGCGGTCGCGCGGAGGATCGTCGCGGCAATTGCCGAGCGGCTCTAGCGCCGACCGAATCGCTTGACAGCACCACAAGGGCTCCGTACCATGCGCGCACTATGGCGAAAACCGTGAACGTGGCCCTGATCGGCTGCGGCACCGTCGGAGGCGCGACGGCGCTGCACATCAGAAAGAACGCAGCGCTCATCATGGAGCGATACGGCATCGAGGTCAGACTGGCCGTAGTCGTGGACAAGCATCTCGCGCACGCACGGGCGATCGGACTGCCGGAGGAGCTGCTCTCCTCCGATCTGGATTTCGTCCTCGCCCGCAGCGACATAGATATCGTCATCGAGCTCGTCGGCGGGATCACGGTCGCGCGTGAGGCCATCCTCCACGCCGTCCGGTCGGGCAAGCACGTGGTGACCGCGAACAAGGCGCTGCTCGCGCACCATGGTGCCGATCTCTGCGCGGCGGCGCGCGAGGCGCAGCGCATGCTCGCCTTCGAAGCAAGCTGCGGCGGTGGGATTCCGCTCATCCGTGCGCTCTACGATGGGCTCGCGGGGAACCGCATAGACGCGATCTACGGGATCGTGAACGGCACGT
>SLST01000426.1 GCA_007130265.1 Spirochaetales bacterium | reverse complement strand
TCGACGAGTGGCTGCTCGGGAAACGCGAGACCGCGATCGACTACCTGCGGTTCCTGCGTTCGATCATGGACGACGCCGGGGCTCACGCGGTCGCGCTCGCGCCGAACGCCTTTCCGCCGCCCTTCTCAATCCTGACCGGTCTTCCCTTCGCGGATCTGCGCGATGTAGCGCCGTGGGTCGCCGTCAAGCTCTACACGATGCACTGGCTCCAGATCGTCCGGTTCTGGATGGACGACATCCTCGCCGGAAGTCCCCACATCGACGCCGCCCTCCTCGCCGAAGCGCTCCTCACGCTGTTCGACGTGGGCGATACGCTCTCGCGACCGCTCGATGCCGCTACGGTGCGCTATCCGGAACCGGACGAGCCGCACCCCGTTGACGACGCGGTGCAGCGGCGCAAGGTCGCGCAGGCCTGCCTCGAGTCCACGGTGCCCGTCGCTCCCATCGTGCACGGCTACGGCCCCCATGACGATTTCTCGCGCCGCTACCGAGCCGCCGTTGGCGCGGCAGGGCATGACGGCGAGATCGGGTGCACCGACTGCGGACGCGTGTGGGTCAACCGCTACGGGTACCTGAGCGACGAGAAGCTTGAGGTGATTGGGGCGTAGGGGAAGGCGCGTCGGTCCTGGCGTGGTATATTTCTGATTAGAACAGGAGGAGATATGCCCGCAACCGTCACCGGATTCGTCGACTCGACCCCGCTACTGGGCGACCCGGAAGCGCTCCGCAGGCAACAGCTGGCGGATGGCTATCTCTTTTTCCGCGGCCTGCTGCCGCGGGAGGACATACTCGGGCTACGCCGGCGGATGATGCAGGTGCTCGACACCTACGGATGGATCGACACCGGCCGAGGCGACCTGCTCGACGGTTTTGTCGACCGGGAAGCGGTGAACGCGATCCCGCTCGAGGATCTCGAGTTCTGCGGGACCGGCGTGCCCGGACCCGCCTACCAGGATGTCCAGCGGCTGCAGGCCTTCCATGCGCTCGCTCATCACCCCCGGCTGATCGCGCTGTACGAGGCGCTCTTCGAGTCCGCGGTGCTCGTTCATCCGCGCAACATCGCCCGGCTCATGCTCCCGCGGGATGACACGGTGGCGACGCCCCCTCACCAGGACTTCATCCACATCCAGGGGACAGAGAACGTCCGCACGTGCTGGATCCCGCTCGGTGACTGCCCGCGCGAGCTCGGTGGGCTGTCGGTGTTGCGCGGTTCCCACGCAGACGGCCTCCTGCCGGTCAAGGCGGCGCAGGGAGCGGGGGGACTCGAGACCTGGCTGTGCAACACAAGCCACGAGTGGCTCGAGGACGACTACCGTGCAGGGGACGTCCTCACGTTCGAAAGCCGAATGGTCCACCGTGCGCTCCCGAATCAGCGCGACGGCATCGTGCGACTCTCGTGCGATTACCGGTACCAGCCTGCCCACGAGCCGATCGAGCCCAAATCACTCGAGGTCCACTGCGGCGTTCTTCCCTGGAAAGAGATCTACCGCGGATGGTCGCGCGACGACCTCCAGTACTACTGGAGGAAAGAGCAGCTCCTCCTCGCCGACTGGGACGAGTCCCTGCGGTGGCAGAAGGAGCACATCTGCGACTGAGCCTTGAGGGGCCCGGCGCCATGAAACGCTCCCGGTCGATGAGCTCGTGGGTTTCCCGTCGTCCGGGAAGAAAGGTACTCTTCGCAGGTGAGTTTGACCTTTCCATCGACAGTCAAGCTCACGATAACTGCGCCTTCTTCGCTCGTGCTTCATTGTCGCTGATCTCAGGAAGGCTGCCGGGGTTTTCGCGGGTGAAGATGTCAGTGGGCAGGACGATGGGCCCGGGAGCTTCCTCCTTCAGGACGACATGCCGGTGAAGAAGATGCACCCCGCGGTACCCCTGCTCGTAGGGACGCTGTCCGAGCAGGAAGTCGATCGTCCCGTCTACCAGGTACCTCCGGTTCGGTTCGACAAGATCGTACCCGACGTAGCGCATGTCGTCCCGGTGTCCGAGTTGCTTCATCGCGTCGACCGCGAGGTGCGTCTCCGAATTCGAGACGAAGACCCCGGCGACGCCCGGGCAGGCGATGAGCGCCGGCCCGATCGCCTCGACGAACCCGGCGGCGCCGAGCGACGCGTTCACCGCCACGGTGGTCACGGTGAGTCCGCGCCGCCCGGCCGCGCAGTCACGGAAACCCCGGATGCGATCGGGGATGTGGCACGTTTCGACGTCGGTCTCCGGATCACCCGGGTAGGTGCGCAATGCGATGACGGGCGCATCCGCAGGCAGCATCATCGACATGAGATGCCCGGCGAGGCGCCCGCTCGAGTACGAGTCCTGTCCGACAAACCCGGCGGCTGCGGGGTCGGCGATGTAGGAGTCGAAGTAGACGCGAGGCAGCTCCGGCGGCAGGCGCCCGGCGATCTCGGTGCTCGCACGGGCGACGACGGCAGCCACCAGGATCCCGTCCAGCTCTGCGTCGGCGGCCTTTTGGGCGTGATGGTCGAATGAGCGGGGCGAGTTCTCGTCGTACAGAAAAGCCTCTACTCCGACTCGGTACCGCGCGAGCTCACGCCCAGCCTGCTCGGCGCCGCGAAACGGGGCCTCCCAGTACCCGCTGTTCAGATGGGTGCGCGGCATCAGAACTCCGAACCGGTACTCCTTCTTCCTCGAGAGATTGCTCGCGTAGATATTGCGCTCGTACCCGAGCTCGTCGATCGCCTCGCGGACCCGTCGTGCCGTCTCCTTCGCTACGCGACCCCGGTTGTGCGCCACACGGTAGACGGTTCCAATGGAGACGTTTGCGCGGTCGGCGATTTCCTTGTAGGTCGACATAGGGGTCTTTCCGGGCCGGACGCATGCACTATACGACACCGGCTACCTGTCGTCAATTCCGTCCGATTTGGCCCACTGCGGACGGACGCGTATCTTCATTGTGAGGACCGATCATGGCAGAGATTCAGACAGGTATTCTTCTCGCAACCAACCGGGGCCTCTACGAACCCGGCCATGCTGAACCGTCTGCGTTTAGCGGTATGCACGTCGCCGGGCTCACGGTAGACGGAACCACGGTGCACGCCGTCGTAGGGCGGCACGAGATCTGGCGGACCGAGGACTCCGTAGGCGCACTCCGCGACGCGACCTGGGAGAAGGTCGCGAGAGTAGAGCATCAGGCGGTTGCGCTCTGCCGGAGGCCGGGGGCGCTGCTCGTTGGGACGCAAGAGGCGCATCTGCTGCGCATCGGACGCGGCGACGGGGGGCAGGGCAACAACGCGTCGCCGCTGGACAGCTTTGAAGAGGCCCCGGGACGGGACGAATGGTTCACACCGTGGGGCGGCCCGCCTGCGACCCGCACGATCGACACGGCGGACGATGGGGATCTGTTCGTCAACGTGCATGTTGGGGGAATCCTGCGCTCTACCGACAACGGCGAAAGCTGGCAACAGACGATCGACATCCGAACGGACGTGCACCAGGTTCTGTTCCATGATGCCACGGGGATGATCTTCGCCCCCTCTGCCCGCGGCTTTGCGGAGAGCTCCGACCGAGGCGGATCATGGACCGTCACGACCGCGGGGCTCGACTTCCCCTATATGCGGGCGGTCGCGATCGCCGGTGACACGATTCTCGCGAGCGCGTCGAACGGGCCGCACGGCGACCGGGGCGCCGTCTACTCGCGACCTATCGGGTCACGGGAACCGTTCGCCCGGTGTACGGCCGGACTACCCGAGTGGTTCTCCGGGAACGTCGACACGTTCTGCCTCGAGGCCGGCGGAGGCGCCACGGAAGAGATCGCCGTGATCGCGGCTCCGGGGGGCACGGTGTACCTGTCTGAAGACGGCGCAAGGCATTGGCGCGAGATAGCTTCCGGGCTGCCGCAGATCAACGCCGTAGCGATCGCCGACTGAGGAAGGATGTCAATGACCGACGCCGCGGTAGTCGTGGTGGGAGCAGGACCCGTCGGGCTCATGGCCGCGCATGTGCTCGGGCGCAACGGCGTCGAGACAATCATACTCGAGCGCCGAAAACCGCGGCCGGGGCAGACGGCGTGCGCCCACCCGGCATCGTCCGGCGACCTGCGCTCGCGCGCGATCGGCATCATGCCGCCGTCGCTCGAGCTGCTCGACGGCATAGGTCTTGCGCAGGAGTTTGTCGCCGCGGGCGTCCATGCGGCAACGGGCGTCGTTCACGATGAAAAAGACGAGCTCGGCCGGCTCGACTTTCGCGGCGTCCACCGGCACTTCCCCTTCGTGCTCGCGATCCCGCAATGGCGGACCGAGTCGATGCTTGCCGCCGCCATCGCTGAGCGTCCCAAGGTGGAGATTTGCTACGACGTTACGGTGGACGCGGTGGTGCAGGACACGGAAGGAGTGACCCTTTCCTGCCGCGACGGCAGCCGCTATCGCGCGCGGTATGCAATCGTCTGCGACGGAGCGCGCAGCACACTCGCTGCGGCCGCCGGTCTCAGCCGCGGACGGACGACGTACCAGGCCCGCTTCTTCATCGCCGACCACCGCGACCTGACCGACCTCGCGGATGAGGCGCATCTCTGGTTCACGCCCAGCGGCGCGGTCGAATCGTTCCCGCTCCCCGGCTCGCTCAGACGATGGATCGTCCAGCTGCCATCCGGGAGCGCGCTTCCCGGGGCCGATGACCATATCGATCTCGAAGGTATCGTGGAGAGCCGAACCAGGTATTCACTCGACCCGGCGGGTCGGACCTGGCAGAGTGCCTTCGCGCCGGAGCGCAGCGAGCTCGGCCGGTTTCACCAGGGCCGACTCCTGTTCGCCGGCGACGCCGCGCACACGATGAGCCCCATTGGCGGACAGGGGATGAATACCGGTTTCGCCGACGCCGAGCTCGCAGCCACGCTCGTGGCGGGACGGCTCGACGGGCGGCTCACCGCGCCGGACGCGTGGGGGTACTACCAGCGCGCGCGGAGGCAGGCGGGGCGTTCGGCGGCGCGACGCGCGTGGGCTGGGATGCGCGTGGGAACGATCACGGGTCGGGCCGGCTCGTGGGTGCGCGGCCGGCTGGTATCCGCGGCGCTGCGTCTGGCCGCGCCGCTTCTCGCCCGCCACTTCGCGATGATGAGCATCCCGATGAGGCACGCCTCCGGGCGATTACCGCGTCGGCTTACTCACCATGGTGATTCTCACGAAGCCTCCGAGTAGATCGCGGGCGCGGTGTCTCACAAACCCGATCCTCCTGAGCATGCGTTCGAAGCTTTTGCGGTCGGGAAAGTGTGCGAGACTGCGCGCGATGTAGGCGTAGACTTCGGGATTGCCGTGAAGCGCGAGGCCCCAGACCTGCCCCCAGAACCGAAGCAGCCGCAGCTCGAGCGCACGGCGGAGGGGCGATGCGGGAAGCGAGAACTCGAGAAAACCGGCGGTCCCGCCCGGCCGCAGCAGGCGAAGCACCTCGCGAAGCGTCGACTCGAGGTCAGGTGCGTTACGCAGCGCGTAGCCGCCGGTCACGACGTCGGCGCTCTCGTCTGCCGCCGGAAGCTCGCTCATGTCTCCGCAGACGAAGGTGGCGTTCGCAATCGCACCGCGTCTCGCCCGGCGGCGCGCCCTCCACAGCATTTCCGGGCTCAGATCAACTCCAACGACCGATCCGGCCGGGAAGGCGTGCGCGAGCTCCATCGTGATGTCGCCGGTGCCGCAGGCGAGATCAAAGGCGGCGAACCGGGCTCCCGGGCGCGCTGCACGGGTTGCCGTACGACGGCGTTGCGCCGCGAGTACGTCGCGAACGAGCAGTCGCTTCCAGGATCGGTCCCGTCCGAAGGAGAGGCAGCGCGTGACGAGCTGGTACCGCGGAGCGACCTGCGCGAAGAGCGCGGCATTGTACCGTCGTTTGCGCTCCGGAGAGCGCAGCTCGGCGCCTGCGATCCGGGGCAGGCGTCTCGCGGGAGCGGCGGATGACTGTTTGCCCGGTAGATGCGCAGGCGATACCTTCACGTAGCAGAATATGTCAAAAACAAACGATGTCTGGCTACACGGAATTGGAACGGCAGTCCCGCCGCGGGCGTACTCACAGGAGCTCGCGCTCGAGTTCATGTGCGGTCTGCAGACCTACGGAGAGAAGGAGCGTCGGTTTCTCAACCGGATCTACCGCAATACCGGGATCCATGAGCGCCACTCGGTCATCGAGGACTACGGAAAGCCTGCCGGCGAATACGAGTTCTTCGCGCGCAACGAGTCGCTCCTGCCGGAACCGACGGTCGGCGAGCGGAACGACCTCTTCGTGCATCACGCCGAGCGGCTCTCCCATGAGGCGGTGGAGTCCCTCGGCGCCGACTGTGCGAGTTTCGACCCGGGCAAGGTGACTCATCTCATAACGGTCACCTGCACCGGCTTCTCCGCGCCGGGATTCGACTACAGCCTTGTCCAGCGGCTCGGTCTGCCCACGACGGTCCATCGATACCACATTGGATTCATGGGGTGCTACGCGGGGTTCACGGCAATGAAGCTCGCGCACACGATCTGTGTCGCCGACCCGGAGGCGGTGGTACTGATCGCCGACGTTGAGCTCTGCACGATACACTTCCAGTTCAAGCCCGACCCGGAGACGATGGTGGCAAACTCGCTCTTCGCCGACGGGGCGGCGGCGGCGCTCGTCTCCGCCCGCACGCCGCAGAGCGGCGGGTACCGACTCGTCGGCTTCTTCTCCCGGATCATCCCGGAAAGCGAGCAGGCGATGTCGTGGAGGCTGGGGAACACGGCCTTCGACATGACCCTGTCCTCCTACGTTCCACGCCTGCTGCACCGGGACATCGGCGATATCGTGCGGCATGCGACGGAGGCGGTTGGACTGTCCCAGGAGGAGGTCCGGCTCTGGGCGATTCATCCGGGAGGCCGAGCGATCCTCGACCGGATCGCCGAGTCGCTCGAGCTGGAAGACGGGGCGCTCGCCGATTCGTTCGCGACCCTCGCGGCCTATGGCAACATGAGCTCTGCGACGATCTACTTCGTGCTCGACCGTATGCGGACGAACGAGCAGGAGGGACCGGTCTTTGCCGCGGCCTTCGGCCCGGGGCTGACGGTGGAATCGGCGGCGCTCGAACGCGTGCGCGGGGAGCGATGAATGCGGGATCGTGCGTGCAGGACCATCTGGTACCCGCCGGCGCGGATCCATACGCGCGAGCGAATGGATGATCCGGGCAGCGACCATGACCTGGTCCGGCGCACACTCGGGCACCTCGCGCTCGTGAACAGGATCCTGTCGCGCGTTCGGACGCTGCTCCTTCGTTTCGTGATCCGGGATATGGCGTCGCGCGGCGTCTCGCAGGCCACCGTGCTCGACGTCGGGGCCGGTGGAGGCGATGTGGGTCTCTGGCTCGTGCGCGAGGGCGCGAGACGGGGTCTCTCGATCCGTGTGACCTGCGTGGATTCAGACGCGCGCGCGGTGGCGTACGCGAAGGATCGCGTGGGGCGCAACCAGGCGATCGACATCGTGCACGCCTCGCTCTTCGAGGTCGAGGGGCAGTGGGATTACGTGATCAGCAACCACGTCCTGCACCACCTTCGCGATGAGGAGATCGTCGGCTTCCTCGAACACGCCCGGCGCATCTGCCGCAGGCGCATCCTATGGAACGATCTGCTTCGCTCACGGCTCTCGGTGCTCGGCTTCTCAGCATACTCTGCGCTGCTCATGCACGGAAGCTACGCGCGGGCGGACGGCCTCCTGTCCATCCTCAAGGGATTTCGTCCGCGCGAGCTCAGGAGGCTCATCAGGGCGAGCAGCTGGCGCGGCCGGGCCTGCGTCGGCACGCTCCTTCCGGGCCGGGTCTACATCGTCGGCGAGATTCCGGAGTGCGGAGGCGCGCGAAACGCGGGAGACGCACCCGGCTACGACCAGTCGGTGAGGAACTCTCTCGCTGTTTCGAGCTCCATGCGCTGACGCGTCGTGGGCGCTGAGAGGGCTTCGAGCTCCTCTATGTTCGTCCGCAACAGCGAGAACGCGTCCTCACGATCGCCGCGGGCGTTCCTGCGCCAGAGGGAGGCCGCGAGCTGGGTGTAGAAGTCGTAGTAACGGGCGGTGACGCGGCCCTCCGCGTAGTCGTCTTCGTGGAGCCCGATCGCGCGGCGGCCGTAGTCCACCGCGCGCTCCCGGTCTCCGAACGAGATCGGCCAACCCGGCAGTTCCCGATATAGCTGCCCGAGGAGGTAGTGCGCCTCCGCGTGATCCGAGTTGCGTTCGAGCGTTCTTTCCGCGTAGTCCCGCACGTCGGAAGCCATGAACAGCGAATTCAGAACACCGCGTATCTGCCCGCGAAGACCGACCGTCGCGCCCTTCCAGAAGTATGGGTCGGCGAGATCCGCCGCGAGACTGATCGCGCGGTCGGCGTGGCTCGCGGCTTCCTCGAGCATCGCGATCGCCTCCCGATCCGAGAGCTCGCCCCGCCACCGGCCGAAGTCCGCCAGAGTGAGCTCCGCGCGGGTCATTCGCCAGAGGAGCTCGGCCCTTTCGGTCGGGTCCGTCACTCGCTCGAGCTCCGAGTCGATGCGCTCGAGAATCTCCTGGTGTCCGTCCGTCTCATGCAGGCGCTCGAGATCGGACAGGAAGTCGGCATCGAGCGCTGCGAGGTTTCCGAAACCGAGCGCGAGGATGAGGCCGACTATCAGCGCCCTCACGGGGCGCGTCCTCGCGGGGCGAGAGTCGTCAACTGCCATAGTGGGCTGAAGCTACTCAGCGCGGGCACGACCGGCAATCGTGGGGATTTTTGCCTTTCGCGCCAACGCCAGTACTTTATCAGGGTACAGAACTATTTCGAGAGGAGCATTCATGGAGTTCAAACTGAACAGCGACTACGCAATCCCGGCGGTGGGACTCGGCACCTGGCAGTCTACCGGCGAGGACGCCCACCGGGCGGTGAAGCACGCGCTGTCGGTCGGATATCGGCATATCGATTCGGCCGTCGGCTACAGCAACGAGAAGGAAGTCGGGCGCGGCATTCGAGACTCGGAGGTTCCACGAGACCAGATCTTCGTCACGACGAAGATCACAAACGCGGTGCTGACCGGCGAGGATGCAGCGAAGCAGATCGACGAATCGCTGGCCAACTTCGGTACCGATTACCTCGATCTCGTGCTCATCCACTGGCCGTGGACCTACGAGCGCAACGCCGCGGTGTACGCAGCGATGGAGAAAGCCGTGGACGCCGGCAAGATCCGGTCGATCGGCGTCTCGAACTTCAACATCCATCACCTCGACGCGCTGCTCGAGGACGCTCGTATCACTCCGGCCGCCAACCAGATGGAATGCCACGTCTCGCTGCAGAACACCCGGCTGAAGGAGTACCTGGACGGAAAGGGCATACTGCTCGAAGCATACGCGCCCATGAAGAGCCGGAAGATCGGCGACGTGCTCGAAGATGAAACGTTGAAGGAGATCGGCGCTGCGCACGGGAAGACACCGACCCAGGTTTCGCTCCGCTGGTTGCTCCAGCGCGGTATCGTGGCGCTCCCCAAGTCGGTCACCCCGTCCCGGATAGAGGAGAACTTCCAGCTGTTCGACTTCGAGCTATCCGACGAAGAGATGCGGAAGATCAGGAAGCTCAACAAAGCCGAGCGGCTCTTTCCGGAGCCGGACAACGTGGACTTTGGCTTCCTGAAGCTGTAGGAGGAGCTGCTATGAACCGATCCATCCTCAGCGAGGCCGAGATCGAACACTTCGTCGAGTACGGTTTCGTCCACGTCCCAAAGGCGCTGGACCCGGAGTTCTGCCGGGAACAGACCGAGCTCGCCTTCAAGAGGCTCGGCTACGATCCACGGGACGCGACGTCCTGGACGGAAGCAAAGATCCACATGCCCAACATGAACAGCTGGCCCGTGAAGGAGATCGCTCCGCGCGCGCGGGCGGCAATGGCGGATCTCGCGGGCGGGGAGGAGCGCATCGCCAGTCCGCAGCAGGCGAGTTGGGGTGACGGCTTCATCCTGAATCTCACCTTCGGTGCCGATCGCCCCTGGAGCCCGCCGTCGGCCGACCACGAAGGATGGCACAAGGACGGGGACTTCTTCTACCATTTTCTCGACAGCCCGGAACAGGGGTTGCTCTGCGCGGTGTACTGGAGCGACATCGCGCACCAGGGCGGCGGCACCTATGTCACCGCGGACAGCGTACCGGTCGTGGCGCGCTTCCTCAACGACAACCGCGAGGGCATCCATCCGAACGATCCGCGATGGAAAGAGCTTCCGTCGCTCTGCAGCGACTTCCGCGAGATTACGGCGAAGACCGGCGACGTCTTTTTGCTCCATCCGTTCATGCTGCACGCCTCGTCGCAGAACATGCTCGGCGTTCCGCGCTTCATGACCAACCCGTGCCTGAAGCTCTCGCAGCCGATGCGGTTCGACCGCGAGAACCCGGAGGAGCACTCGCCGATCGAGCGCGCGGTGCTCCGCGGACTCGGCGTCGACCGCCTCGACTTCCACATCGCGGGAGAACGTCGCGAGAATGTCCCGGAGCGGGTGCGCCGCCAGCGCGATATGCTCGAACAGGAGAGGGCGCGCCTCGCAGGGTCGTAGCGTCAGGGTCAGGACGGCTCCCGCCCGATGATCTCGATCCACCCGTCCGATTGAGGCCGACGTCATGCTCGCGCCGTCGGCCATAGGCTTTGCAGAATGTCACTTCATCGCATATCATGGGCCTGTATACGGGAATCCGAAAAGCAGGGCCGTCTTGAGACGGTACGGGGTTTCGCACTGGAGAGTATGTTTCATCGACTTCTGCGCATAGTCGCATCCATACCGGCTCACGTCGTCAGATTCTTCAGACGACGGGTGACGGTGATGCTTGTTCCCCATTCCGACCGCGAGCCGCGGAGTGCTCAGCTGCAGGTATCCGCCGTGCTGTTCCTGGGATTCCTCGTCGTCGTCGTGCTCAGCAGTTTCGTCTTTCTCGTGGGAGCCGGCGAGCATTCGGGGCACAGCGCGGCAGGTGAGGGTGCGCGGCTGCGTGATGCCGAGGCCAGTCTCGAGCAGCTTCGCGAGGAGGTCGTGCACTTCCTGCACGTGTACGACGATTTCACCCGCGTGCTTGCGGACACGCTTCAGCGGGTCGACGGCG
>SLST01000477.1 GCA_007130265.1 Spirochaetales bacterium | reverse complement strand
CGATGTACCTGACCGGCTTCTACCCGCTGGGATGGTGGCCGTCGGTCTGGGGGCTCGCGCTCACCACGGTCCTCTTCGTTACGGTCAGCCTCGTAACGAGACCGCCGGACGGCGCGGCGGACTACATCGACCGGCTCGAGCACGAGCTCGAAGAGCGCGGTTTCAGGCGACGGCGCCGCACGCTCGCAGCGGCGGTCTACAGCACCCCCCGCCCCGCACAGAACACGAAGAACCGTTCGATGTGGCGGTCCCAGAAGCCCCACTCGTGGATGCCGGGCTCGACCGTGTACTCATGATCAATGCCGAGCTCGGTGAGCAAGGCGTGGTACCGTTCGTTCGCGTCGAACAGGAAGTCCTCAGATCCGCATGCGATATAGGTTGCGGGGAGATCGAGACGACCGGCGGCGCGCCGTGCGAGCTCGACGAGATCGTCCTCGGGCCTGAGGCGTGGCGGATCTCCAAAGGCCAGACGGATGTCTCGCGCGATGAGATCGTCGAGGCCGCCCTCGGCCGCCTTGTCGAGTCTGAAGCCCAGATCGAGCGATCCTGAGAACGCGCCGACGGCGGCAAAACGTTCGGGAAAGGAGAGCGCGCACTTCATTGCGCCGTATCCTCCCATGGACAGCCCGGCGACGAAGGTCTTTTCCTTGCCGGTTCCCACGCGAAAACAGCGCTCGACGAGCGCCGGCAGTTCCTCGCTGAGATAGCTCCAGTATGCCGGGCCGCTCACCATGTCCGCGTAGAAGCTGCGTCCCACCGCCGGCATCACGACGGCAAGACCGTACTGCGCGGCGTACCGCTCGATGCTCGTCCGGCGCATCCAGATCGTATGGTCGTCGCTCAGTCCGTGGAGTAGGTACAGTACCGGCGGATCGTCGGCGGCCTGCGAGTCGATGCCGATCGCTCCGGCCGCGGCCTCCGGGAGGATGAGGTCGATGGATGAGCCGACCTGGAGCGCCTGCGAGAAGAAGTCCATCTGAACGTGTGCCATAGTTCCCTGCCTCGTGACCAGCTGCTTCGCGCCGGAACGCCTACGTCGGGCGGTACCCGGCGCCGGCATACCCTGCGGCTCCCGCCGGCCCGTACCCGAGCTCGTCACGCCGCGCGCGGAAACGCTCGACCGCATCGGCGTACGACGGGTCGTCGATGAAGCTCGTGTTCTCCTTGGGATCCTTCTCGAGATCGAACAGCACCTCAGGGGCATCCGGACCATACGAGCAGTACTTGAGCGCGTCGTGCTTGATCATCACGCGGTCCTCACCAATCGCCGAGACCGTCTCGTTCACCCATCCGGACGGGTCGCCGTTCATCAGAGGCACGAGCGAGCGGCTGTCGCGTCCCTCGGGGATCGGGAGGTCGGCCAGGTCGCAGAGCGTGGCGAAGAGATCGCACAGATTCACGTTCTCGTCGACCAAGGTGCCGCCGGCAAGCTTCTTTGGCCAGCGGATGATCAGCGGAACCCGGCAGCTGCCTTCGTAGAACTGAGTCTTCTCCCAGATGCCGTGCTCCCCGAGCATGTCTCCGTGGTCCGAGGTGTACACGATGATCCAGTCGTCTATGTCCTGCCCGAGTTGCTCAAGGCAGTCGAGCAGCCGCTTGTACTGCGCGTCGACGGTCTCGACCATCCCATAGTACGCGGCCGTCGCGCGGCGGATATCGCGAGGCGTCGCCTCGACGTCCGGCGGCGCCTGCGTGCGCGACAGGACCGGATGGTCGGCGCGTGACTCCTGATAGATGGGCACGCGGTTGAGGTAGTGGAGGAACTTCCCCTCGTCGGTCTTGAACGCGTAGTGCGGTTGCCTGAGACTCAGCTTGAAGAGCAAGGGTCGGTGAGACTCAGGCCGGTCGTAATACGGGTCGGCAAAATAGCCGGTGAGATACTGCTCTGCGCCGAGAACCGAGTACTCGTCCTTGATCGCATTAATGCTCTCTCCCGCCCCGGCTCGTTCGATCTCCTTCTGATTGCTCCACTTGCCGGTTCCGGGCGCAGGCGTGTACTTCTCGAACTCGTTTTCGACTTTCCCCTCGATGTACCGATCCGTCGTGTGCGTATCAGACCCGATCCGAACGGTCCAGCCCTGCATCTGGTCCACGCCGGTGTGATGCAGTTTCCCCGAGCACGCGGTGATGTAGGCGTACTGTGCGAACCGCCGGGCGAAGGTCATCGAGTTTGGCGCAAGATCGTCGCCGAAGCGGTGGCATCCACAGGTCATGGGCAACTGTCCGGACATCATCGCCTGACGTCCCGGAACGCAGATGGGGGACGCCGCGTACGCGTTCCGGAAGACCACGCCCGTCTCCGCGAGGAAGTCGAGCGTGGGCGTCCGGATGACGTCGTTTCCTTCGTACCCGACAACATCGAACCGGTGTTCGTCGCTCATCAGGAACAGCACGTTTGGTCGCATGGGGGATCCTTTGGTTGGCTACCGGCACGATAGCCGGGGGGCCGGATTCCGTCAAGATTGCAGCCGCTTCCGGAGCGTATTCCCGTTCCGTCGCGTACCGGGTATAGTGACGAGGGGGGCACAATGGCACTACGAGTCGGTATCGTTGGAGCGCGGGGAATCGGCGGGAATCACGCGTCGGCCCATATGGAAGATGAGCTTTCGGATCTCGTCGCGATCTGCGACGTGCGCAAGGAGCGCGCGGATGAGCTCGCGGCGAAACACGGGGTGAAGTCGTACGCCACGCTTCGCGAGATGCTCGCGAACGAGGAGCTCGACGTCGTGGACGTCTGCACCGGCGGGAACGAGAACGGGAGCTGGCACTTCGAGCCGGTCATGGAAGCGCTCGAGGCGGGCAGGCACGTGCTCGT
>SLST01000584.1 GCA_007130265.1 Spirochaetales bacterium | reverse complement strand
TCCAAAACCGAATGTTCCAGGTTCGAATCCTGGCTGGCCTGCTATCCTTCGTGGTAAGAGGGGCGATGCATGAAGAGAGTCATCCAGTTTTTCAAGGACAGTTACGCTGAGCTGAAGAAGGTTCAGTGGCCATCGCGCGAAGAGGTCGGCTCCAACACGAAGGTGGTGCTTGTCTCAGTGCTCATCTTCGCAGCTATATACGGTGTCGTTGACTTCCTGTTGCTCCAGGGCATCGAGCTGATCTTCTGATCAGGTCTGGTAAAGAGGCGAGATGGCCAAAGGCTGGTACGTACTACACACATACACTGGTTACGAGAACAAGATTGAGAAGACCATACGGATCATGATGGCCGAAGGTCAGCTCGGTGAGGTTGTAAGCGATATCAAGGTGCCTGCCGAGCAGGTCGTGGAAGTCAAGGACGGCAAGAAGAAGATCAGCAACAAGAAGTTCCTTCCCGGGTATATTCTGCTCGAGATGGACCTGCCGGATATCGGGTGGAAGACGCCTTGTTCGCTCATCCGGCGCATCAACGGCGTGACCGGTTTCGTCGGTTCGAGTCCCGGGATGAAGCCGCAGCCGATCAGCCAGGAAGAGGCGAGGTCGATCCTGCAGAAGACCGGAGACGTCAAGGGCGATAGATCGGCCAAGCCCAAGCAGTCTTTTGCCGTCGGAGAGAACGTGCGGATTGTCGACGGCCCGTTTGACTCCTTCACCGGGCAGGTGGAGGAGGTCAATACGGAGAAGGGAAAGCTGCGGGTGATGGTCGGCATCTTCGGGCGCGCCACGCCGGTTGAGGTCGACTTTCTCCAGGTCGAGAAGGTATAGCAGCATGTGGGAGTCCGCTTGACCGCGGACGCTGGAACCACAAAGGAGTAAACATGGCCAAGAAGAAGGTGGCTGCAATCGTGAAGCTGCAGGTGCCCGCCGCGAAGGCGACGCCGGCGCCGCCGGTTGGTCCGGCCCTCGGGCCTCACGGCGTCAGCGCACCCCAGTTCGTGCAGCAGTTCAACGACGTGACCAAGGATATCGAGCCCGGTCTGCTCATTCCGGTCGTCATCACGGTCTACGCCGACCGGTCGTTTTCGTTCATCACGAAAACCCCGCCGGCCGCGGTACTCATCAAGAAGGCTATCGGCCTTGACAAGGGGTCGCCGGAGAGCAACAAGGAGAAGGTCGGCACGATATCACGCGACCAGATCCGCGCGATCGCCGAGCAGAAGATGCCGGACCTCAATGCCAACGACGTGGAGGCCGCCATGAAGATCGTCGCGGGTACCGCGCGCAGCATGGGTGTCGAGGTGGGGGCGTAGATGAAGCGGGGTAAAAAATACCAGGAGGCGCTGGCGAAGATCGACCGGCAGCAGCGGCATGTGCCGTTGGAGGCTATTCGCCTGGTCAAGCAGCTCTCGTTTGCGAAGTTTGACGAGACGGTCGAGCTTTCGATGAACCTCAATCTGAAGAAGAGCGCGACGGTGCGCGACACGCTCGTGCTGCCTCACCAGTTCAGCGCGGAGAAGAAGATTCTCGTCTTCGCGAAGGGCGAGAAGGCCGACGAGGCTCGTGAGGCGGGTGCGACCCACGTCGGCGACGACGATCTGATCGAGAAGATCCGGGAAGGATGGCTCGATTTCGACGTTGCGGTCGCGACTCCGGACATGATGAAGGATGTCGGTCGACTCGGCCCGATCCTCGGGCGGAGGGGACTGATGCCCAACCCGAAGACGCAGACGGTCACGTTTGACCTCACCGCCGCGATCGCTGAGTTGAAGCAGGGGCGCGTCGAGTTCCGGTCGGACAAGACCGGGGTCGTCCATCTCGCGGTGGGCCGGGTCTCAATGGAGCCGGAACAGATCGCCGAGAACGTGCGCGCGGTCGTGAGTGAGGTAGAGAAGCGTCGTCCGGCGGACACGAAGGGTGAGTTCGTCCAGACGGTGGCCGTCTCCTCGACGATGGGCCCGGGCGTGAAGATCGCCGTTGACACGGAGCAGGGGTAAGATCATGGTCGAACACGTAACCAAGGTACAGCAGCACAAGGTCGACTCGGTCGACGCCATCAAGGCAACGATAGCGGGGAGTAAGGACTACATCTTCACCGACTATCGTGGTCTCTCGGTCTCCCAGATCACGGCGCTCCGTGATCGACTGCGCGAGAAGCAGGCCGACTACAAGGTTGTGAAGAACCGGTACGCGAAGCTTGCCTTCCAGCAGCTCGACATGCCCGACGTCGCCGACCTGCTCGTGGGGCCTACCGCGCTCGCGTTGCTCAAGGACGATGCGGGCGGGGTCGCCAAGATACTGTTCGAGTACGCGAAGGACACTCCGGTCGAAGTGAAGGGAGCCATCGTCGACGGACGCGTGTTCAGCGCGCCGGAGGCGGAGGCGTTCAGCAAGCTGCCGACGCGCGATGAGCTGTTGGCGCAGCTTATGAGCACCATGAATGCGCCGCTGCAGAATCTCGTGTACGCGATGAACGGAGTCGCCCAGAAGCTCGTTCGGGTGCTTCAGGCCGTCGCGGACAAGAAGGCGCAGGAATAGGGATTCTACACCCGGTCCTGGACCGAGGGAATAGAAGACGCGGCGTTAGTCTTCGTGAGAAGTGTTGCATGCTATCGCCGCAAAAACCAAGGAGGAAGATAATATGGCGACACTAGCGAAAGAGGACATTCTGGAGGCCGTTGCGAACATGAGCGTGCTGGAGGTCAGCGAGCTCGTGAAGGCGATGGAGGAGAAGTTCGGCGTGACGGCGGCGGCCCCAGTGGCGGTTGCGGCTGCCGGAGCTGCCCCGGCAGCAGGTGGAGACGCCGCAGAAGATGAGCAGACGGAGTTCAACGTCATCCTCGCGAGTTTCGACGATGGTAAGAAGATTCCGGTTATCAAGGAAGTTCGAGCTATCACCGGGCTTGGGTTGAAGGAAGCGAAAGAACTCGTCGAAGCCGGAGGTAAGGCTGTTAAGGAAAGCGTATCCAAGGACGAGGCCACCTCGATCAAGGAGAAGCTCGAGGCGGCCGGCGCCAAGATTGAGATCAAGTAAGCATCGACGCCGAGCTTACACAGATCATCGTACTCACCATTGGGGATGGGCGAGCTGTGTCCAGCCCCAATGGTGTCTGCATCTCTACGGCGTGAGCAGATCGCGTCGTGCCGCACTGGGAGGACCACATGCTTGATCGAACCACACACATCGAACGGATCACCGTTGGACAGCCGTCCACGCAGGTAATGGATCTTCCCGACCTCGTTGGGGTTCAGATCGCGTCGTTTGAAAAGTTCCTCCAGCGCGAGACCATGAAGCGTGGCGAGCCGATCGAGGAGCAGGGTCTCGAAGAGGTGTTTCAGTCGATCTTCCCGATCGAGAGCCAGAACGGCGACATGCGGCTCGAGTATGACCACTATGTGCTCGACGAAGAGAACATCAAGCTCAGCGAGGCGGAGTGCAAGCAGAAGGGGCTGACCTACGCGATTCCGGTGAAGGCTCGCATCAACCTGGTCTTCCTGGAGACCGGCGAGATCCGCCAGAAAGACATCTACATGGGCGACATCCCGCTGATGACCGATCGCGGTACCTTCATTATTAACGGTGCCGAACGCGTAGTCGTCAGCCAGATCCACCGATCGCCGGGCGTGATCTTCTCCCACGAGAAAGGCGTGTACAGCTCGCGGATCATACCCTACCGCGGGAGCTGGCTCGAGTTCGAGATCGACCAGAAGAAAGAGTTGATCTACGCCAAAATAGACCGAAAGAAACGGATCCTCGGGACGCTCTTCCTTCGGGCCCTCGGATACGACACGCGGGAAAAGATCATCGACGTCTTCTACCGGACGACCACCATGAAGGTCTCAGACAACCGGGAGACGATGGAGGAGCTCAACGGTCAGGTGCTCGCGCGCGCCGTCTACGCCGCGGACCCGGATGCGAAAGATGCCGGCGAAGCTCGCAGGCGCTACCGGGCCGGAGAGAAGATTCACCCGCACGACATAGATGAACTCGTACACTCCGGCGTGAGCGAGGTCGAGGTGATCGACATGGCCAACCCCGAGAGCCTGCACTCGGAGATCATCCTCAATTGCTTCGAGCGCGAGGAGAGTAAGGTCACGAGGGAGGACCCGGAGGCGGATGAGCCGACGCGGGAGGACGCCCTCTCGGCGGTCTACGCCGTCCTTCTGCCGGGCGAGCCGATAACGATGGAGGGCGCGGAGAAGGACTTCAACAGCATGTTCTTCACCTCGCGGCGTTACGACCTCGGGCGGGTCGGACGCTACAAGCTGAACAAGAAGTTCGATTACCCGGATCCCGTCGACAGTCACGTACTCGCCAAAGAGGACATTGTGAACACGATGGCCTATCTGATCAAAGTGTATATCGGGGAGACGAACGTCGACGACATAGACCATCTCGGCAACCGGCGAATACGCAGCGTCGGCGAGCTCTTGGGTAACAGCCTGAAGACGGCCTTTACCCGAATGGAGCGAATCGCCAAGGAGCGGATGAGTCTCAAAGAGACGGACACGATCAAGCCGCAGGACCTGATATCGATCAAGCCGGTCGTGGCGGCGATCAAGGAGTTCTACGGCTCCTCGCAGCTGTCGCAGTTCATGGACCAGGTCAACCCGCTGTCCGAGCTCACGCACAAGCGCCGGCTGAACGCGCTCGGTCCGGGAGGGCTTTCTCGGGATCGCGCCAGTTTCGAGGTGCGCGACGTTCACTACACGCACTACGGACGTATGTGTCCTATCGAGACGCCGGAGGGTCCGAACATAGGACTCATCGTAAGCCTGGCCAACTATACCCGGGTCAATGACTACGGGTTCCTCGAAACCCCCTATCGGCGGGTTGCCGACGGCATGGCCACGAAAGCCATCGAGTACCTCTCCGCGATGGACGAGGAGAAGTATTACATTGCGCAGGCGAATGCTCAGATCGACCCGAAGTCGGGGAAGTTCCTGACGCCGCTGGTCAGCGTGCGTCGAAGCGGCGACTACACGACCAAGCCTCCGGAGCAGATCCAGTACATGGACGTCTCCCCGAAGCAGGTCATCAGCGTGTCCGCGTCGCTCATCCCCTTCCTCGAGCACGACGACGCAAACCGCGCGCTCATGGGCAGCAACATGCAGCGGCAGGCGGTACCGCTCGTGTTCCCGGAGCCGCCCTACGTCGGCACCGGAATGGAGCGCAAGTGCGCCTACGACTCCGGTGTGCTTGTGAAGGCGAAGCGAGCCGGTGAGGTTGTCCTGGTGACCTCACAGTCGGTTCACATCAAGCCCACGGAGGCGACGGGAGACATCGACACCTATCTGCTGATCAAGTACCAGCGAACGAATCAGGACACCTGCTTTATCCAGAAGCCGATCGTCGAAGTCGGCCAGAAGGTTGAAGCCGGAGACGCAATTGCCGACGGACCGGCGACTCATCAGGGAGAGCTTGCGCTCGGGCGAAACGTGCTCGTCGGCTTCGTGCCATGGAACGGGTATAACTACGAGGACGCGATTCTCGTGTCCGAGACGATCGTGAAGGAGGACATCTTCACGAGTGTTCACATCAAAGAGTTCACGGTTGATGTTCGTGAGACCAAGCTCGGCCCTGAGAAGATCACGCGCGACATACCAAACACGAGCGAGAAGTCGCTCGATCAGCTCGATGAAGAGGGGATCGTGCGAATCGGGGCGAAGGTCGGCAGCGGATATATCCTCGTCGGCAAGGTCACGCCGAAGAGCGAGACGGAGACGACGCCTGAGTTCAAGCTCCTGAACTCGATATTCGGAGAGAAGGCGAAGGAGGTGCGTGACACCTCGCTGAAGATTCCCCACGGTGTCGAGGGCACGGTGATAGACGTCCAGCGCCTGAAGCGCAGCGAGGGGGACGACCTTTCGCCGGGAGTGGACGAGGTGGTCAAGGTGCTCGTCGCGACCAAGCGAAAGCTGCAGGAAGGCGACAAGATGGCAGGCCGCCACGGCAACAAGGGCGTGATCGCCCGCGTGCTGCCGGAAGAGGATATGCCGTACCTGGCCGACGGAACGCCGCTTGACGTGTGTCTCAATCCGCTTGGTGTGCCGAGTCGGATGAACCTCGGGCAGATACTTGAGTGTGAGCTCGGTTGGGCCGGATCAATCCTCAACGAGTGGTATTCGACCCCGGTCTTCGAGTCCGCAAGCAACGGGCAGATAGAAGAGAAGCTCAAGGCAGCCGGTCTGCCGACCAACTCGAAGACGGTGCTGTTTGATGGGCGCACCGGAGAGCCGTTTGAGAACGAGGTCACCGTCGGGCAGATGTACATGCTGAAGCTCCATCACTTGGTGGACGACAAGATGCACGCGCGCTCGACCGGACCCTACTCGCTCGTGACGCAGCAGCCGCTCGGAGGTAAGGCTCAGTTTGGCGGGCAGCGTCTCGGTGAAATGGAAGTCTGGGCGCTCGAGGCCTACGGGGCGGCGAATACGCTGCAGGAGCTTCTCACCATCAAGAGCGACGACATGAACGGGCGAGCGAAGATCTACGAGAGTATCGTCAAGGGCGAACCGTCGACGAGCGCAGGAGTTCCGGAAAGCTTCAACGTGCTCGTGCAGGAATTGCGCGGGCTCGCGCTCGACATCTCCATCTGGGACGGGAAGGGCAAGCAGATTCCGCTGACTGAGCGGGATGAGGAGCTCATCAACCGCCAGGGCAGCAACTTCTAATCGGAGGAACCATGAGGGATATTCAGGACTTCGACAGTATCATGATCAAGCTGGCTTCACCCGACCAGATCCGCGCGTGGAGCTACGGCGAGGTCAAGAAGCCTGAGACGATCAACTACCGGACGCTACGCCCCGAGAAGGACGGGCTGTTCTGCGAGCGCATATTCGGCACGACCAAGGAGTGGGAGTGCTACTGCGGGAAGTTCAAAAGCATTCGGTACAAAGGTGTTATCTGCGACCGCTGCGGCGTGGAAGTGACTCACTTCAAGGTGCGCCGCGAACGGATGGGGCACATCGAACTCGCGAGTCCCGTCTCTCATATCTGGTACTACCGTTCGGTTCCCAGCCGGATGGGCCTCCTGCTCGATCTCACGATTGCCGCGCTGCGCTCGATCCTCTACTACGAAAAGTACATAGTGATTGACCAGGGCGACACCGACCTCAAACCGATGGAGTTGCTCACGGAAGAAGAGTTCATGGAAGCGAAGGAACGCTACGGCATGAGCTTCTCCGCTGGAATCGGAGCGGAGGCCGTCCGGACGCTCCTTGAGAATCTGGATCTCGATGAACTGTCCGTCGATCTCCGCCAGCAGATGATCGACAAGGGTGCGAAGGCGGACAAGCGGCTTCTCAAACGAATCGAGATCGTGGAGAACTTCCGCGACTCAGGGAACCGCCCTGAGTGGATGATTCTTGACGTTATCCCTGTGATCCCCCCGGAGCTGCGGCCGATGGTCCAGCTCGACGGAGGGCGCTTCGCGACGAGCGATCTCAACGACCTGTACCGGCGGGTCATCAACCGGAATAACCGACTCAAGCGACTGATGGCGCTCAACGCTCCGGACATCATCATCCGCAACGAGAAGCGGATGCTTCAGGAGGCCGTCGACGCGCTGTTCGACAACAGCAAGAAGAAGCGGGTCGTCAAAGGGGCGAGCAATCGTCCGTTGAAGAGCCTGTCCGACATGTTGAAGGGCAAGCAGGGCCGATTCAGGCAGAACCTGCTCGGCAAGCGCGTCGATTACTCGGGCCGCTCAGTCATAGTGGTGGGACCGGAACTCAAGCTGCATCAGTGCGGACTGCCGACGAAGATGGCGCTCGAGCTCTACAAACCGTTCATCATGAAGAAGCTCGTCGAGAAGGACGTCGTCTACAACATCAAGAAGGCGAAGACCCTCGTGGAGCAGGAGACACCGGAAGTGTGGGCGGTTCTCGACGAAGTAGTGCGAGAGCATCCGGTGCTTCTGAACCGGGCGCCGACGTTGCACCGATTGGGTATTCAGGCGTTCGAGCCGGTCCTCGTCGGTGGGAAGGCGATCCGCCTGCACCCGCTTGTCTGCCACGCGTTCAATGCGGACTTTGACGGCGACCAGATGGCGGTGCACGTGCCGTTGACACAGGCGGCGCAGATCGAGTGCTGGACGCTCATGTTGAGCTCCCGCAACCTGCTGAATCCGGCGAACGGCTCGCCGATCGTCTTTCCGAGCCAGGACATGGTGCTCGGGATCAACTATCTCACGCGGCACCGCGAAGGTGGACGCGGTGAGGGTAAGCACTTCAGCAGCCCGGACGAGGTGCTGCTTGCGCTCGACGCTCGCAGCATCGAGTATGCAGCGCTTGTGAAGGTGCCGTACAGCGGGCGGCCGCATGACGGGGAGATGATCGAGACGACCGCCGGGCGGCTGATCTTCAACCTGGACATGCCCGAAGAGCTCGACTACGTCAACGAGCCTCTTGGCGACAAGGAGCTGCGATCGCTGATCTCGCGTGCGTACGCGGAGAAAGGGCCGCACGTGACGGTGAAGATGCTCGATGCGATCAAGCGGCTCGGCTTCCGTTACGCTACGCTGTTCGGCGCGACGATCGGTATCGACGATATCAAGGTTCCCGCGAACAAACCGAAGATGATCGAGGCCGCCAATACCGAGGTCAATGCGATCCAGAGTCAGTACCTGCAGGGTCATATCACCAACGAGGAACGGTACAACCGAGTCGTCGAGGTCTGGAGCAAGACGAATGAAGACCTGACGAACGTGATGATGAAGAATCTGCGCGAAGACAACCTCGGGTTCAATCCGGTCTATATGATGGCCAATTCCGGCGCTCGCGGTAGCCGTAGCCAGATTCGCCAGCTCGCGGGGATGCGCGGTCTGATGGCCAAGCCTTCGGGCGATATCATCGAGCTGCCGATCCGGAGCAACTTCAAGGAAGGACTTTCGGTCATCGAGTTCTTCATCTCCACGAATGGCGCCCGAAAGGGTCTCGCCGATACGGCCCTGAAGACGGCGGATGCCGGGTACTTGACCAGGCGGCTTGTTGACATCGCGCAGGACGTCGTGGTCACCGAAGAAGACTGCGGCACGATTAACGGCATCGATACGACCGCCCTGAAGGACGGTGAAGAGGTCGTTGAGACGCTCAACGACCGGCTTTCCGGTCGCTACACGCTCGAGCGCGTCAAGCATCCGATCACCGGTGAGATCATCGTCGACGTGAACGAAGAGGTCACCGATGAAAAGGCGATCGAGATCGAGCAGGCGGGTATTGAGTCGGTGCGAATTCGCACGGTGCTCACCTGCGAAGCGAGCCATGGTGTGTGCCGGCGGTGCTACGGGCGGAATCTCGCGACCAATCGACCGGTTGAGATCGGTGAAGCGGTTGGGATTATTGCCGCTCAGAGCATAGGGCAGCCGGGCACTCAGCTCACGATGCGCACCTTCCATATCGGCGGAGCTGCGACAAAGACCAGCGAAGAGAACCGCACCTATCTCCAGTATCCGGTCCTGGTGAGAGACATTCAGGGCAGTCTCGTGGAGATCTCCCCGGGAGTGAAGCTCCTGACCCGCAAGGGCTTCGTGAGTGTCGCCCGCGTGCTCGACGAGGTGGTCATAGAGGCGAAGGACAAGCTGCAAGTCTCCGACGGCGACACGGTCTCCATGGGAGACGTCGTGATCAAGCGAGGCAAGCAGGAGGTCACCGCTGCTACGAACGCATATGCAGTCGTGCGGGAAGCCGACGGTCTACTGCTCTTCGTCGCCCAGGATCAGACGATCGAGGTGCGGAACGGCGCCGAGGTGTTAGTCGAGCCGGGCGATCTCGTCGCCGCTGAAGAGCCGATCGCCGTCTTTGATCCGTTCAGCGAGCCGATCATCTGCGAGTACAATGGGACGGTGGAGTTCAAAGACGTCGTTCAGGGGACAACTCTCAAAGAGGAGATTAACGAAGACACCGGCAATGTGGAGAAGAAGATAACCGAGTTCACGCTCGAGAGCCTGCAGCCGAGAATCGTGATCAACGACGACTCTGGAGAGGAGGCTGCAACCTACTACATGCCGGGATCAGCGTATCTGAACGTGGAGAACGGCGAGAAGGTAAAGGCCGGACGGATCCTTGCGAAGCTTCTGCGCGAAAGCGTGAAGACACGTGACATAACCGGCGGTCTGCCACGTGTCGGCGAGCTCTTTGAGGCCCGTCGCCCCAAGACCGGATCGGTTCTCGCTCAGGTCAGCGGCACCGTAAGCTTCCGGCCTATTGTGAAGGGCAAGCGCGTGATCATCGTCGAAGACGAGCACGGCAAGGAGTTCAAGCACCTCGTGCCGATGGGTAAGCATCTCTTCGTGAGGCAAGGAGATACTGTTAGGGCTGGCGAGATGCTCTGCGAGGGAACGATCGACCCGCATGACATACTCCAGATTCTCGGTGAGAATGCGCTCCAATCGTTCCTGGTGAACGAGGTCCAGGAGGTCTACCGACTCCAGGGCGTGAACATCAACGACAAGCACATCGGCGTGATTATCCGCCAGATGATGCGCAAGGTCGAGATCGTGGGTGTCGGCGACACGAACTTCATCTTCGGACAGCAGGTGGATAAGTACCGCTTCCATGAGGAGAACCGGAAGGTCATGCGGGAAGGCGGACAGCCTGCCATAGCGCGACCCCTGTTGCTCGGTATCACGCGCGCGAGCCTGAATATCGACAGCTTCATCTCGGCGGCTAGTTTTCAAGAGACGACGCGTGTCCTCACAAATGCGGCAATCGCCGGTTCGACGGATCTGCTTCGTGGACTCAAGGAGAACGTGATCATCGGCCACCTGATTCCGGCGGGTACGGGAATACGCGACTATCGGAATATCCGGCTCTTTGACGAGCATCGCGAGGACCTCGATGCTCATATGCAGCAAATTCTTGAGCAGCGAGCCCGCGAGCGCGAACTCGAGGAGCAGCAGGCCAAGGAAGAGGCCGAGATGCTGGAGCAGTAGAAGGCCGGGGAACGGCACTGAACCGGGGAGAATGGGCCCCAGGAAGGTGTAGAATCGGCCGCGCCGATTCTGCGAAGACGACTGGGGAGAATGGGCCCCAGGAAGGTGTAGAATCGGCCGCGCCGATTCTGCGAAGACGACTGGGGAGAATGGGCCCC
>SLST01000456.1 GCA_007130265.1 Spirochaetales bacterium | reverse complement strand
GGAAGAACAAGGAGTCGGTCAGGCGAAGGCCAGAGGCACCTGACCGACCGGCATGGGATCCACCTCAACTGGAGGGTCGGGGCCAAGACCGTGTAGTGCGAGGACACGAGCGATGTCGTGCCGGTCGTTGGCGATCTCCACCAACTTCATCCTCCCGCCGCATCGACTACAGGTCTCGACGTCCACTGAGAAAACCCTTTTAAGAAGGTACGCCCAAGGGTGCCTCGATGACCGGGCGGGCCGGCTTGGTTGTTTCGCTGCGCCTCCGGCACCGGCGTCGGATACGACCATTCGACTCCGGACTCGGCCGCCACTTCCTCGAGGAGAGGCCCCGATCCGGGCTCCACCCGAGCGACGCGCAGCACCTCCTCCGGATCGACGTGCTTGCTGGTGAGCCCCGCGCGAAGCACGTTGTCGGAGCTCGCCATCAGCTCCACGCCGGCCCCCCGAAGATACGCATGGAGCACACCGGGCGGCGTGAAGAGCGCCTCGCCTGGACGAAGATGAACCAGCGACATCAGATACACCAGCAACAGCCCCCGGTCGGGTGCGGCACGCTGTTGACCGGCCTCGTGTGCTCGAAGAACCCAGTAGGCAGGCTCGTGGCGTCCGAGCGGCGACCTTTCGTCTTCTTCTTTCAACCTTCGAAGCAGTCCGCGCAGCGCATCCTCCACCACGACCCCGGGCAGCGCGTAGTATGAGCGAAGAAAAGCTCGCAGTCCTTCGGCCGTCGGCTGGAAGCTCGGAAGCAGGGTTCTCACCTCGGGGAGCGTCTCGAGAATCGCCGCGATCTCCTCGCACGACCGGAAGCCGTGAAGGACGTCGAAGTCCGTCAGCGCGACCAGGAGCTCCGGTTTGGCATGAGGGTCGCGATAGCGCCGACTCGGATGGCTTCGAGGGACGCCCGCGGCCTCCTCGGCCGCGAACCCGGCCTCCGCCTGCTCCCTCGGCGGGTGTACCTGAATGGAAAGAGGGCTCGCGGCGGCGAGCAGCTTGAGGAGGTAAGGGAGCGCGCCGAACCGATCCCACGCCGCCGGCCCCAGGATATCGGGGCCTCGCTCCCTCATCAGGTGGTCGAGGCGCGCCCACGCACCGGCGATGCGCGCCGCCGCCGGGGCTGAGGGGTGCGCCCCGTACCAAGCCTCGGCGCAGGGCCCGACTCCCTCCGCAAGCCTCAACGTCCGAGGCAGGAAGACCGGATCACCCCAGTCGTATCGCTGAATGCGCGGCGCAATGAGCAACGGGACCTGGTTGCCATTCCTCATCCTCATAAGAGAGCCCCGCCAGGCGTATAGGCCATACTAGCCAGGTTTTTTCGCCAGCGCCAGCACTGAACTGCGTCGCGTACCGCTGCTCCCCGGCGGAAGTACGGTTCTCCAAGACTCACAACCCACTACCGCCTGTCCTGGGCTCGTGGAGGACCGCCTTCGAGGCCATTGCACACATCACAGCGGTTCATCCGCCTGGCTGAAGACGGACCTCTGCCAGCGTGGCGGCGAAGGTCTTGGGGCCGCACGGAGAGAGCGCGCAGTCGGTCAGGCGAAGGCCAGAGGCATCTGACCGGCCGGCATGGGATCCACCTCGACCGGAGGGTCGGGGCCAAGACCGTGCAGAGCCAGGACGCGAGCGATGTCGTGCCGGTCGTTGGCGATCTCGACCAGCTTCATCCTTCCACCGCATCGGGCGCAGGTCTCGAGATCTTCTAAGCAAGTTCGAGAGGGCAGTGACTACCGCGCGCTATGACGAGCTCGTCGAGCTCATCGAGACGATCCGGGTGACGGAACCAGATCTGGCCGCCGAGCTTCGGCGGATGGCGGATGTCTTCGACTACGATGGGCTACGAAACCTCCTGGTCCGGGAAAAGGAGTAATGACGTAGTGATGAACGAGCTTCAAGGCAAGAGCGTTCTTGTCGTGGATGATGCTCCCGAGAACCTGCGGCTCCTGGCCGCTATTCTTAGGCGCGGCGACCTCTTGCCCCGGCCCGTCAAGGGCGGCAGGCTCTGTATTGAGGCAGCGGTCGCCGACCCTCCCGATCTCGTCCTCTTGGAAATGTGCATGCCAGGGATGTCCGGTGTGGACGTATGCCGCTGGTTCAAGCAGGACGAGCGGCTGCGGAGCATCCCCATCATCTTCATTAGCGTGCTTCAGGGCACCGACGACAAGGTCGAGGCCTTCCGCGTGGGCGCTGTCGACTACGTCTCCAAGCCATTCCAGGAAGAGGAGTTGCTCGCGCGCATCAAGACACAACTGCGTCTCAGCGCCCTGCAGGTGGATCTGGTGACACACGGCACGCAGCTCGAGCAGCGGATAGCCGAGCAGGTCAGGGCGGTCACGGCGTCCCAGCTCTCGACCATCTTCGCGCTCGCCAAGCTCGCCGAGTCTCGCGACGATGAAACCGGACACCACATCGAGCGGGTGCAGACCTTCAGCAGGATGCTGGCCGAGCAGATGCGAGAGATGGGGCTGCACGTGGGACAGCTGACCATCAGGTTCATCGAACATCTGTATCAGACTTCCCCGCTTCACGACATCGGGAAGGTCGGCGTTCCGGACGCCGTCTTGTTGAAGCCAGGTAGACTGACCGCCGCGGAGTTCGCAGAGATGAAGAAGCACAGTGCGCTTGGTGCCAACACTCTCGCCACGGTGCTCAAGAAACATCTCGACAACCCGTTCCTTCGCATGGGGGTCGACGTGGCGAGATCGCACCACGAGAAGTGGGATGGCAGCGGTTACCCCGATGGCCTCAAGGAGGCGAAAATCCCCCTTGCAGCGCGCATCGTCGCTCTTGCCGATTTCTACGACGCGCTGACGTCGAAGCG
>SLST01000255.1 GCA_007130265.1 Spirochaetales bacterium | reverse complement strand
TTCGACCCGGCTTCCAGGTCGACGATCTCCTCGAGCCGGATCAGGAATCCGGATCCCGACTCTTCGGGCGCCTTCGATCTCTGAGACTCTGAGATGATCAGCCCCGAGGCGCCGGCGTGCTTCAGGATCGAGCGCGTCGCCTCAACCGAGAAATCCGGCAGGACCGGTACGACGACCGCCCCCATCCCGACGATGGCGAGATAGGCGATGCACCATGCGGGGCTGTTTTCGCCGAGCAGACCGACGCGATCTCCCTGCGCGATGCCGGCAGTCTCGAGTCGGTTCTGCAGGCGCGCGATTGAGTCGCCGGCCTCGCGGTAGGTGAACGACGCTCCGTCGCGAAGCATCAGTGCATCACGATCGGCGTGCCGGACGACGCTTGCCGCGATCAGATCGCCGAGCGTTGTCAGTGCCGCCATTTCCTCCGGGACAGCTTTCCACTCCATACACTCATAATAGTGTGCGCCTGCTGCGGTTTCCAGCTCTCATCACCGCGCGCGTGCTCTGTCGAGCGCGTCGGCGATTTCGAGGCTCTCGCGGCTCTGGGGTGCAAGCGGGCTGCGAAGCGCCAGGACACACGCGTACGGGATATCCAGCGCCCGCAGACCGGCTCGGTCTGTACCGTACCGCTTCCGGTAGTCGGACGGCACGCGCAGGCTCCAGTTCTGCGGTCCCACGGTTCCCGGGGCATTATAGGTCTCTTCCATGCCAAGGAGGTCCGCGAAGAACACCGATACGTTCTCCGCCGCGCTCAGGAGCAGATCGGCGAACATCGCGTGAACGAACTCGCCGGTATTCGAGAGCATTCTGCGACGTACCGTGTCCTGCTCGTCACTCGGCGCGAGCCGACCGGCCAGATACCCAGCGCGCTCGGCCAAGTCCCCCTGTTCGCGCCACTCGCGGGCCCTCGCCCAGATAGGTGGCGTGTCGTGGTTGCTCATCATGACCCAGTCGGGTGGCGTCGCCCTGTCCGTCCGGTAGACATCGTTGGGGTCTGTGACGTCCATCTTCTGGGTCACTCGGAATCGACCGAGTCCGTACTCCTCCATTACGCGTTTGAGCGGGTACGGCTGCGTGCTCAGTGTCTCGCAGGCAACCGACCGCGGATCGAGACCGTGATCGCGTGCTGCCCCCATGATGATGTGCATCTTCGTCGCGTAGTGGTCCACCTGTTCGGCGTCGAGCTCGCGGACCCAGCCGTCGGCATGCCGCGGAACGCCCTCAGCCAGTTGGTCACGGCGAGCGATCGCGTACCGTGCAAGATCGGGGCGGTCAGGCGACGAGAAGAGCCGGGCCCCGTTCTGCACCGCGTGCACGGGGTCCGCCTCGTTCGAGCGATAGACCCACGGGCATACGAGCCCCTGCGGGTGATCGATTCGCAGGCCGTCGAACTCGCCGAACAGTTTTTCCGCGCGCGCGCGAAGGTAGTCGAGCCCTCCCACGCCGTAACGATTGGGGTCGAGCACCGGGTACCCCCAGGGCTGACCTTCTCGATTCGTCCTGCTTGGCGGGGCTCCGAGCAGGTAGTCCTGCAGAAAGAGCGGCTGGAGTCGCCACCCGTCTCGCGGTGAAAGACCCACCTGCAGGTCGGCGTAAAGGGAGAGCCCCGTCTGTCTCGCCTCCTCGAGAAAGGCGTCGTGCTGGCGATGGACAAGATACTGGACGAGCGCGTACCGCTCGATCGCCTCAGAGTGGGCCTCCCGCAGTGCCGAGCGCGCGCGGCACGTTTTGGTCTCGAGCTCGGGCGGCGGACAGTAGAGAATGCGATCGATCTCGGCACGGGAACCGGTCCAGCGGAGCCAGTCGGCGGTCCCATACTCGCGCGAAAGCACCTCGAACAACGCGTCGGCCTCGAGCCAGGCGCGGTTCTCCTCCACGAATGCATCGACCTTGTCCCGCTTCGCACCGTCGATGCGGCGGTACCGTTCGTAGGCGCGCTCGCAGAGCGCGAGCTGCGAGTCGAAGGCGGCTGCGTACCGGGTTCGCATTCGCGGCGGCCTGCCGGAGTCGACGGGTGTATCGTCCTGAGTCGCCCGTTTGGTCGCCGCCCGCAGCGCCTCTTCGTCAACGAGGAATTTCCACTCGGGATCCAACGTGAGCCTCGGAAACGAGAGCGCAAGAAAGCTCCGCGAGAAGGCGGTTCCGTCGTAGGGCGACGGGTTGTCGCGTGAGGTCGCGCCCTGCGGCCCGAGCTGGATCGCGTCGAACCCGAGGTCGCGCGCGAACCGGATGAACTCATGACCGGCGTCCCCGTAGGGCGTTCCTCGACCGACATCCTCGGATGCGGTCGCGGGGAAGCTCGAATCGTGTATCTGAAATATGACACGAGCCTTCCCCAAGTGGCGGAAGGCCTGTTCCACAAGGTCTCGGACCGACATAGTCAAGCTGAAGATGGGCGGGGACGGGCCGCCGTCCCCGCGGCAGAGCCCCTTCTAGTAGTTGTCCTCGCGGTCGTCGCGGATCATCCGGATGACCTTCTGCACGCCACGGTCTATCTGCGGCTTGAAGAAGTAGCCCAGCGCGACTCCCACGGTAATCCAGAATATCATGGCCTATTGCTCCTTTCCTGCGTCATCGTCTTCGCTGACGATGTTGATCTTGACTCCCGGCTCGGTCGTCACTTCCTCACGGGGAGGAATCGTGACCGAGAGGATACCGTTACGGTACACCGCCTTCACCGCCCCATGGTCGAACTTGTCCGCGGGCACGTAGTAGCGCTGCTCGCCGAAGCTCTTGCGCTTGAGCCGACGCTTGAAGTAGCGCGCCCCGTCCGGCTCCTGCATCTCCTCTGGGAGCGTACCGGCGAAGACCATGTAGTCACCCTTGAACTCGAGGCTCACGTCGCTCTCGCCGAAGCCCGCAACCGCGAACTCGAAGATCAGCGTCTTGTCCTCGGTCATGTAGATGTTCGCCGGCGGGTAACTGTAGCCGGCGTAGAACTCCCGGTTCCACTTCCAGGCCTTGTCACCCGGGATAAACTGCATTCGGTCGGTGAATGCGTTGGTGAAGTCTTCGGCAGCGGCGAATATCTCGTCCATCACCTTGCCGAGATCGGGGAAATCGTGGCATTTCATAATGCCTCCTTCTGGCCTCCTGGGCCGTGTTCCCGCTCTGCGGGGTCCTTCCCATACCGGGAAGGCGCCGCCCGTACGCGACGGCATGGGCCCTCTTCGGCGCCCATAGCTATATAGAACTGAATTTTCGTCTCTCTGTCACCTTGATTGCACGGCCGATCCACTCGTTTCGCCGGCCCGTGACATTCCGGTGTCGCTCTGCTACCTTAGGGTACACTTGCGTATACTTTTCATTGGCGAAATAGTCGGCAAAGCCGGCGTCTACACCGTCAAGACGTTGCTGCGCGGTCTGAAGACGGAACTCTCGGTTGATTTCGTCGTCGCGAACGCGGACGGCGCGACGGGCGGATTCGGCCTCGGGAAAAACCATGCGATCTACCTGCGCAAGCTGGGGATCGACGTCATCACCGGGGGCGAGCAGATTTACTTCAAAAAAGATATGGTCCCCCATATCGACTCGGCCTACTATCTGCTGCGTCCCGCCAACTACCCTCCGGCGACGCCGGGCCGCGGATGGCGGTTCTACAAGCCGGCCGACGACCGGAAGATCGCGGTGATCAGCATGCTCGGTCAGTCGGGGTTCGACCGGGTTCACGCGAGCAATCCGTTCAGCTTTCTCCCCGAGCTCGCAAGCCGCGCCCGCAAGGAGACTCCGTACATCATCGTCGACTTCCATGCGACAACCACCGCCGAGAAGTACACGATGTTCCATCACGGCGACGGTCATGTGTCCGCGATCGTGGGAACCGGCACTCGCGTGCAGACTGCCGACGCCCGCGTCATGCCGCGAGGAACGGCGGTCATCGCGGACCTCGGGCGGACGGGCAGTCGCGACAGCGTTGCGGGACTCGATCCCGGTCCGGAGATTCGAAAGTTCATGACCGGCGTGCCCGAGCGCTCCTCGGACACCTGGGTCAACCTCGAGCTCCAGGGTGCCGTGGTCGATATCGGTGAGGACGGGCGGGCGACCGAGATCACTGCGCTTCGACGCGAATGCCCGGGGCCGGTCAATGACTGAGCGGGCTGAGGTCGTCGCGGTCCGTGGGCTGCGCGTCACGGTGCGCAGCGGGCCAACAGAAACGTGCGGCAGCTGCGCGAGCCCGCTCTGCGCTCCCCGTGTGCGTACCTACGAGGCGACCGTCGATGGGGGGCTCGCCGACGGTGTCGTTCCGGGCGCGCGGGTGGAGATCGGTCCTTCGGGGTCGGGGCTCGGCAAAGGGCTCCTGCTCTTCGTGATGCCGCTCACTCTGTTCGTCGCCGGGTACCTGGGTCCGGGCGGCGGGGCGTCGGAGGCGGTTCGCGCCGCTGCCGGCTTCGTCGGGCTCGCGGCCGGCCTGCTCATTGCGGTGGCCGTCGGAAAGGTGTGGAAGGAGGCTGCGCCGCGGGTCATCCGGATCTGCGAGCCCGTCACGACTCGCGATAGCCGAACACCGACCGAAACGACTCCACCACCTGGCATTTGACCTTCTCCAGATCGAGCGTCTTCCCGGTCAGCGCTTCGAGCGAAGTAACTCCACGGTCGCGAATCCCGCAGGGTATGATCCAGGAGAAATGCGACAGATCAGGTGACACGTTGAAGGCGAAGCCGTGCATCGTGATGCCACGCGTGATGGCGATGCCGATCGCCGTGATCTTCTCGTTCCCAACCCAGACGCCCCGGTGTTCTTCGTCGCGACGGGCTTCGATCCCGTAGTGCCGCTCGAGGAGCCGCACGAACACCTCTTCCATCCGCTCGACGAAGAGCCGTACCTTACGCTGGTGAGCGGCCAGGTCGATGATGGCATAGCCGACGATCTGTCCGGGTCCGTGATACGTTGCTTCACCTCCGCGGGTGATTCGGTGGATCTCCACGCCCGCCGCGTCGAGTTCGGCGCGTGATGCGAGGATATCTCTCTCCGTGGCCTTGCGGCCCATGGTGATCACCGGGGGGTGCTCGACCAGAATCAGGGTGTCCGGTATCGAGTTCTCACGACGCGCTTCCACGAGCCTGTGCTGCAGATCGAGTGCCTCGCTGTACGGCATACGTCCCGCGTCCATCACCTCGAGTCTCAGCCGTGCACTCATTGGTCAGCGATGCTCCTGCACGAGCCGCGTGATCGTCTGCGCCATCTCGGAGAGCGGCACCTGGCGCTCGACGTGACCGAGCTCGTAGGCAACGCGCGGCATCCCGTAGACGACCGAAGAGCGTGCGTCCTGCCCGATCGTGATGCCTCCGGCGCGCAGAATCGCGCCGAGCTCCTCTGCCCCGTCCTTGCCCATTCCCGTCATGATCACCCCCATCGCGCGTTTTCCATACGCTACCGCCGCAGAGGAAAAGAGCACGTCCGCCGACGGTCGATGGCCGTTACGAGGCGGGTCGCGGTCAACGTGCACGTCGCCTCGACTCCCCGACCAGGTGACCGTCACGTGGTGGTCCCCCGGAGCCACATAGACGAACCCAGGTTTCAGTCGGTCTCCGTCGCTCGCTTCGCGGACCGTGAGCTGACACACCCGGTCGAGGCTCGCCGCGAACTCAGTTGTGAACCCCGGCGGCATGTGCTGCACGACGACGACGGGACACGGCAGGTCGCCGGGGATGAGCGCGAGCATCTTGCGCAGCGCATTCGGCCCGCCGGTGGAGACACCAATCGCGACGAGATCGATGGGGCCGGGTTCAACGGCCGGACGACTCGCCGGCATAGGCCTTCGCGGCGCGGAGCCGGACTCCGGTGCCCCGCGCTGCTCGGCGCGGGGAGCCGCAGAGCACGGCAGGCGATCCCTGCGGCGGCGGTATTCGGCGCCGAGCGACACGATGAGCTCGAGCAGCTGATCGGCAACCACGTGTATGTCGGTGCTGATCGACCCGGAGGGCTTCAGGATGAAGTCCGAGGCGCCGAGCGAGAGCGCATCCATCGTGATCTTCGCGCCTTTCGTCGCGACCGAAGAGAGCACGATCACCGGGATGTCGATTCTTCGCGACCTCCGTTCCTGCAGGAACTCGATCCCGTTCATCTCGGGCATCTCGAGGTCGAGCACGATCACATCCGGCTCGAGCGCCTCGATCTTCTGCAGCGCGAATCTGCCGTTCATCGCCTTGCCCGCGAGCCTCAATCGGTCGTCGGATTCGACGATACGGCCGACGAGATTGCGCATCATCGCCGAGTCATCGACGACCAGCACGGAAAGAGGTTCAGCGTTCATGACTCACCGGCCGTTTCTTCCTGTAGATGTGGGCCCAATCGGTACGAACGAACTCGAACCCGGTCTTCATGCCGAACAGCGACTCCGAGTGCCCGATGAACAGAAACGAGACGGGCGCGAGCGCCTGCCAGAAGCGATCGACAACGGCCTTCTGCGCCGCCTCGTCGAAGTAGATCAGGACGTTCCGGCAGATCACGACGTCAAGGTCGCGCAGCCCGCTGTCATGCTTGAGATTGTGGTAGTCGAACCGGACCATGCCGCGGATCGCGTCGCTGATCCGGTACCCGCCCTGCTTTCGCTCGAAATACTTTGCCAGGTACCTCTGCGGGACCCCCTGTACGCGGCTGTCGGTGTAGAACCCTTCCTGGCCGATCATGAGCGACTTCAGGCTCAGGTCCGACGCGACGATCTGTGCGGAGAAGTCGTTGGGCATCACCTCGCGTAGTATCATCGCGAACGTGTACGGCTCTTCGCCGGTCGAGCAGCCCGCGCTCCAGATCCGCAGCGACCGGGAGCCGTCGGCGCGTTTGAGGTTCACGAGCTCGGGTACGACGTGGTACTCGAAGGTCTGCACATGCGCCGTGTTCCGGAAGAACCTCGTGAGGTTCGTCGTCACCGAATCGAGCAGGGCGTTCAGCTCGGTGCCGTCGGCCTTGATCGACCCGTAATACTCGGCGACGTCGGTCGCTGCCGATGTGCGGACCCGTTCCTTGAGGCGGCTCTCGAGAATGGACCGATTCGTCTCGGAGAAGTGGATGCCGCTCGCGTCGTAGATCAGTGAGCGGAACCGCTCGAAGTATTCATCGGTGAGAAATACAGACATGAATCGATCCTGGACACCTTCGCGCCAAACTACGTCTTCCCTCAGTCGCTGTCAACCTGCCGCGTCGTACGCTTCGGGCCACGCCTTGGGCCTTCCAGCGGTCTCCTTCGGGGTTCGCGGTTTCCCTGTCGGGAATTCCGTGGTCCATGTGCTACCTTTCCTCCTGATGGGTAACGGTTGGACCGAAGTGACCATTCGCGGGGTGGTCATTGACCCGATGACGGGAGACCCCAGCGTATTGCTCGAAGACCACAGCGAGAGCGCGATCATCGCCGTCGCCGCCGACCCTGCGGTGACCGGCGCGATTATCTCGGAGCTCGAGGGCATTGAGCAGGAGCGGTCGCAGACGCTGCTCTACCGCTTCTTCGTCCGCCACAGCGTCAGCGTTGCCCGGATCGAACTCTCGAGAGCTCGATCCGGTGAGATCGCCGCGGAGCTCGAGTACGCCTACGAAGGCGAGCGCTATAGGATAGAGGTCCGCCCGATCGACGGGTTGCTTCTCGCCGTGCAGACCGGTGCGCCCGTCTACGCGGACTTGGAGCTCATCCAGGGCGCAACGATGGCGGCGGCTCCCCGTGTACTGGAAGGCGGTGACCTTCTCATCCTCAGCCGACGACACCGCTGACCAGACCGCACCGCAGGCGGCATTGCTCTTCGGAGCACTGGTTTCAAAGCATTGACAGATAAGCGCGGCGCCGGGATACTGAAATCCCATGAAGAAGTACATCTTCGTGACCGGCGGGGTGTGCTCGAGTCTGGGTAAGGGGATCGCAGCCGCATCGCTCGGCAGCCTGCTCGAGTTGCGCGACCTCCGGATCCGTATGGCGAAGATCGACCCGTACATCAACGTCGATGCCGGCACGATGAGCCCGTATCAGCACGGAGAGGTCTACGTCACCGACGACGGCGCAGAAACCGACCTCGACCTCGGCAACTACGCCAGATTCACCTCCTCGCCGCTCGGACGCGCGAATTCGATCACGACGGGACAGATTTACCAGGAGGTCATCCAGCGCGAGCGCGAGGGCAGGTACCTCGGACGGACCGTGCAGGTGATCCCGCACATCACCGACCGTATTAAGCAGCGGATACTTGCCGTAGGCGAGCACCCGGAGGTCGACGTGACGATCGTCGAGGTGGGTGGGACGGTCGGCGACATCGAATCGGTGCCCTTCCTCGAAGCGGCTCGCCAGATGATGCACGAGCTCGGCCATGAGAACGTTCTGAGTGTGCATCTCACCCTCATCCCCGAGGTGGCCGGGAGCGAGCTGAAGACCAAGCCGACGCAGCACTCGGTGAAGGAGCTGCGGGCGATCGGCGTGCAACCCGACATACTGCTCTGCCGCGCGCCTCGCCAGCTCGACGACGACATGCGCCGCAAGATTGCACTGTTCACAAACGTGCCATTTGAGGCCGTCGTCAGCGCCTACGACGTCGAGTCTACGATCTACGAGATCCCGCTCATCTTTGCGCGCCAGAGTCTCGATGTGATCGTTCTCGACCGTCTCGGCCTCGAGTACGGCGAGTGCGATCTCTCGCCCTGGGAGCATGTGGTCGACGTCTTTCGCCAAAGCGAACAGACCGTCCGTATCGCGGTCGTGGGCAAGTACATCGAGCTCCACGACTCGTACAAGAGCGTCGATGAGGCGCTCTACCACGGCGGGATCGCGAACGATCACCGCGTCCAGCTCGTCAAGGTCGACAGCGAGCTTCTCGAGCGGATGGAGACCGACGAGGACATCGCCGACGCGCTCGGTGACGTCGATGGAATTCTCGTGCCAGGTGGGTTCGGTAGCCGCGGCATCGAAGGCATGGTTCGTGCCGCCCGCTACGCTCGTACCAACGGGGTGCCGTACTTCGGAATCTGTCTCGGGCTCCAGGTGATGGTCATCGAATACGCGAGAAGCGTGCTCGAGCTCGACGAAGCCGACAGCACCGAGTTCAGGCCCGATGGACCCCACCCGGTCGTGTCGTTGCTCGAGGAGCAGGTCGACGTGCGCAACTACGGCGGGACGATGCGCCTGGGTGCGAGCGACTCGCACCTGCTTGCAGGCAGTCTGATACGCGACGTCTACGGCGAGCCGGTCGTTCGCGAGCGCCACCGCCATCGGTATGAGGTGTCGAATCGGTACCGCCAGATGATCGAAGAGGCCGGGTTGATGGTGACGGGAGTCACTCCGGACCATTCGCTCGTCGAATCGGTGCAGTGGGCCGATCATCCCTGGGGGATCGGCGTGCAGTTTCACCCGGAGTTCAGATCGAAGCCCACCGCAGCGCACCCGCTCTTCGCAGGCTTTGTCGAACAGAGCATCGCTCACCGGGTTCGTCGCGAGTCTCAGGTCGAAGTCGAAGCCGGAGCATGAAGAACGGATCTGTGGTGCGGCTCTCGGCCGCGATGCTGGCACTTCTCGCGACAAGCTGCAGTCTGGAGTACGGTCAGACCGACCTGGCTACCGAAATCTCGGAGGGTACCGCTGACTCGGTCCTCTTCGATGTGACACACACGGTCGTCCGGGACGGCCGACCGCGGTTCATCGTCCGGTCGCAGCGGATAGAAGCATTCGGAAAACAGCGACGACAGTATCTCCATGGGGTTGAGTTCGAGGAGATCGACGCGGACGGCGCCACCGTCACCTTTGGTGTTGCGGACTTCGCGGAGTATCGAACCGATTCTGAAGACTTTGATCTCAGCGGCAACCTCAGGTTCTACTCGGCGGCGGAGGATGCGTGGCTCACGGCGGAGTACCTGTTCTGGGAGAACGAAACCCGTACCCTCACGAGCCGTCCGGAGGAGACCGTCGTTCTCGAACGGGGTGACGGCACCGAAATCCGGGGACGGGGCTTTGTGGCGGAGATGGCACGCAGTATGTTACGGTTTGAAGACGGCGTGTCGGGTACCCTTGTTGAAGAAGATCGTTCAGAGTAGCGCACATCGAATCTCATGGCTACCGGTACTCGCGCTCTGCGTTCTCCTTCTGGCGGCTCCCGTCCTCAGGCTTGCAGCGAGTGCGACGCTGGTCTTCTCCGCAGATCGTACGGAGAGCGTTTTCGCGGAGGGGCGCGAGCGGATCGTACTGCGGGGCAATGCGAGGGTCGAGAGCGACGAGTTCGTCATCACCGGCGATGAGATCGAGATATACGGTGAGGATCAACGCTACGTCCGAAGTTTCGGTCGTGTGGTGGTGCTCGATCTCGAGAATGATCTGTATTTGACGAGCGACCACTTCTTCCTCGACCGCGATTCCGACTACCTGCGCGCTGTCGGTAACGCATACATGGAGGACCGGGCGAACGATCTTGTGGTGAAAGGAGCGACGATTCAGAACTGGAACGATCTCGATCTCACCGAGATCTCGGTCAACGTGCGTATCCTCGGAGAGGACTACACCACGCGCAGTCAATTTGCCCGGTACCGGCGCAACACGGAGATACTCGAGCTCTCCGGCACGCCCGAAGTCTTCTGGAAAGGGGACGAGTACCGCGCGACGCGCATCCGGATCGATCTGGCGCGCGATGAGATCGAGTTCGTCGGCGACGTGCGTGCCGTCGTTCGCCGGCGTGAGGACGAGGAGCCGTCGAACGATGAGTGATCTGGTGCAGCTCGCGGTCAGCAATCTCACCAAGAGCTATGGCCGCAAGCTGGTCGTGCGGGGCGTGAGCTTTCAGATGCACGAGGGGGAAGTCGTCGGCTTCCTCGGCCCGAACGGCGCCGGAAAGACGACGTGTTTCTACATGATTGTGGGGTTCATCCGACCGAACAGCGGGAGGATTCTGCTCAACGGGCGCGACATCACGCGCAGGCCCATGTACAAGCGAGCGAGACTCGGAATCGCCTACCTGCCGCAGGAGGCGAGTGTCTTCCGGAAGCTGACGGTCGAGCAGAACGTCTGGGCTGTGCTCGAGACGCGAAAGGACCTCAACCGACGCCAGAAGCGCGAGACGCTTGATCGACTGCTTGAGGAACTGGGGATCACGCATAAGCGCAAACAACGGGCGTATACGCTGTCCGGGGGTGAGCGCC
>SLST01000421.1 GCA_007130265.1 Spirochaetales bacterium | reverse complement strand
TACACGATCAGCGTTCCCCCGATGCCGGAGCGGGTGGTCGTCGTAGCAGGCGATGTGCCTTCGCCCGGGGCCTACCCATACGTGCCGGATCGCGAGATCGTGTTCTACACGCGGCTCGCCGGGCTCGGCGCGAGCGCCCTCTCGCGCGTCCGCGCGGAGATCGAGGTCTACTCACCGGACGGCGATCTGCGACCGCCGGATTCACCAATCGAGCCTGAGGACACGATCTACGTGCCGCCTCATATACCCGACGTCCTAGTGACCGGGGCGGTGAATGCCCCCGGTCGCTTCCCCGTCGCCCGCGATGCGACGGCGTCTTACTATCTCCTGCGTGCCGGCGGCGTGAACCGCGAGCTCACGGACGGTTCGTACACCATAGTCAGCGCAGAAGGCCACCGCCGCCCGCCGGATTCGATCATCCAGCCCGGCGACACCATAGAGGTCGAGCGAAACAGTTTCGTCTACAGCTTCAACCGGTACTTCCCGGTGATCACGACCGGCCTCGGGTTCATCACGACGATCATCGCGATTGTCAATGCGCTGAACCCGTAAGCGCGACCTTCCACCACCGGCAGCTAACCGGCGATCCACTCGAGGATCCACGGTTCCGGGTCTGCGGTGTCGTCGAACGAGTGGTGGAAATCGCTCTCCTTGCCCTCCGGGCAGACCGAGCTCACGGCGAACTCGTACGTGCCGTATGGCAGATCGCCTTCATTCACGGTGATTCGCGATTCGCTTGCCTGCGACCCGAGCAACTCCCAGGTGCCGGCGCCGTGTTCGCGTCGGTAGACCCGGTACGACGCGACCGACCCGTCACCGGGATCCCACGCGAGCGTGAAGCTTGAACCCGTGACCGTCATCACCTGCGGTGCTGCCGGGCCGGGCTGCGGGTCTGTGGTCCCGCCTCCGCCAGGCGCGGGTTCTTCGTGCGATTCCGGCTCCTCGTAGCCCGGTTCGCCCCAGGAGTTCGGCATCCTGCCGGACCACTCGAACGGCATGCCGCATCCCGCGAGTACGGCGATCAGAACGACGACGAATGCCGCCAGGCGTAAACTGCTCTTTCGTGTGACTCTGGTGTCCATGCTGCCCCCGCAACGTTTTGTGTCTCAGACAATGCAAAGCACGTGCCAATGGTCGGCTCGTCGAGCAGAACGGGAGGTATCGTATAAATCATTATGAAGAAAAGATTTGCCTCTTTGCTCAGTTTGGCGCGGCGCAAGCAATTACGAAAAAGCATGCAAGAATCATCATGAGGGCGGTAAAACTTGCAAAAACGTAATTACTTCTTGGTTCCTGGCCTGCTATTTCGAAATTCGCCTCCATGACCAGGGCATCGCTTCCGCGTGTTCTCTTCACCGCGATTGCCGCGATCGTCCTGCTGACGGCCGTAGCGGACATCGCGATCTCCGTGGTCTTCCTGAGTCATGTCTCTCATGTTTCCGGCGCCTGGATGGTGCTTGCCCGCGATCTCGCCGAAGGGACGTTCTACCGGCCGCCCTTTGATCCGGTAGCCGGGTACGGCGGGACCCGGTTCATGCCGCTCTTTTTCTCGCTGCACGCGCTGCTCGTCCGACTTGGTGCCCCGGTCACGTCCGCCGGCACGGCGCTCTCTCTCGTGGCAGGACTCGCGCTCGTGGCTGCGGTGGCAGCGCTCCTGCGCGCCCGTGGGGTCCGCGTGCTCCCGGCGTTGCTTGCGGTCGCGGGGCTCCTCTCGTTTCTGCGGATCCGCGAGGGGTTTACGAGCATCCGCGGCGATCTGCTGCCTGTAGCCTTCGCCGTCTCGGGCGCGTGGTTCTTCCTGCGCGTACGACGCGCCGCGGGCGCGGACGTCGCGCCGATGCATCGTGGATCCCGACGCCGGTTGATTCGGCTCGCCGCGGCCGGGTCGTTCTTCGCCCTCGCCTTTCTCACCAAGGTCACCTCGCTCTTCGCGCTCGCTGCGGCGGTTTCGACCGCGGCCCTCGAGGCGGTCCTTGGTCCGGGGACGCGCAGGCGCGCCCTTACCGAGGCGCTCGTCATCGGCGGCGTCTTCGTCGTGGCCGCCGCGGCGGGGCTCATCGTGACTCAGCTCCTCTCCGCGGGGAGCTTTCTTGAGACGTTCCGCATGAGCGCTTCAGGCGGTGCGCGGGAGCTCACGCCGTGGACGGTGCTTCGCAGCGGGTTTGACGGGCTCAAATGGCAGTGGGAGTCGAACCAGGTGAGCTTTCGCGCCGTGCTCGTCCTTGGGTCCGCCGTGGTCGCATGGCAGGCGTGGCGCCTTCTGCGCGGTGCTTCGCGAAGCTTCTCCTTTGAGGCCTTCCTCTTTCTCTACACGCTGGTCGGGACCGTGATCATCCTCTCGTCGCCCGGCGCCGATGCCAATCACCTCGTCGACCTGATGGTTGCAGGCATCCTGTTGCTCGCCACCGGGCTCGACGACGCGGCGGCGAAGCTTGCCGGACCCCGCTTCGCTTCGCTCGCGGCTCCGGTGGCCCTGACGCTCATAGCGCTCCTTGGCATGCGCACGAATGTGCCCATCCTGCTCGAGCGACGCGACATGCGCCCGGAGTACGAGGCGCTCGTCGCGACGATCGCATGCGACGAGGCCGTCATCGCCCAGAACCCGGCAGTGCTGATTCGCGCAGAGAAGCGAGTTCGGGTCCTCGATGCCTTCATGCTCCGCGTCATTCGCGAGCGCGACTCGTATGTCTCCGCGTTCTTTCTCGACGAGATCCGCTCCGCCGCCTACGACGCGCTCCTGCTCTTCGAGCCGGCGGACGAAGCCGGGAGGCTTTACCTCGAGCAGATGCACTTTGGCCCCGGCTTTCGCGACGCGCTCGCTCGTTCC
>SLST01000434.1 GCA_007130265.1 Spirochaetales bacterium | reverse complement strand
GCGGGCAGGGCGACACGGTGGTCGGGACCCAACCGTTCGGTATTGCCCGGCCTGTGCCGGAATCACCGTCGAAGATAGCCGGTCCCGGTGACGGCGATGCAGGGGTCGGCAACGCAGGGATCCACAACGCATCCGGGGCACCGTGACCGTCACGGCGCCGGTTACTGCGGCAGGCGAGGGTACCATACGCGCGCGTTCGCCGAGCACACCTTCTCAACGACGTCCCGGGGCAGATCGAGTCCTCGCGCCGCCTGCTCTCCCGCGTGGACGATCTCATCCGACTCGAGGTAGCGGAACCACCTCTCGTAGGTCGAGCGAATGGTGCCGTGGATCCTGTCGCGCCCGGCCGGCTCGAGCGAGGAGAGCGGGCGCGTGGACACGAGGTCGGTCCCGAAGAGCAACCGGTCCTGGTACCTGATGAAGAAGGCGCGTGCCTTCTCGCGGTTCTCGAGCATCAGGTCTCCGAGACGCGCGGAGAGATCGACTGCGAAGCCCGGGAAGCGCTCGAGGCGTGCAGCTACCTCGGTCAAGTCGTATTCGAGGCTGCCAAGGTGGGCCCCGATGACGCGGAGCTTCGGGTGACGGGCGAGTACCTGATCGCGCGCGCGCATGAGATCCGCATGAGCCGGCAGACCGGGCCTGCCGTGGAAGTGCCACTCGGGGTGGTTGCGGTAGTAGCCGGCGTGCGGAGAAGGCGTATCGATCGGCTGCCAGCAGGCGAGCGGTTCGCCTATGTGCGTCAGGAGCGGTACTCCCTCCCTCTCGAGGAACTCGAACACCGGCGAAAAGACCCCATCGTCGACCATCGCGAACGATCCATCGCGGCGGCGCAGCTCCATGCCGATGTGCTTCCACACCTTCACGCCCACCGCCCCGTCGCGTAGGTCACGCGCGAGTCCGGCGATCACGCTTCGCTGGTACTGCTGGTCAGTTGTCGCGTAGTCGGGAAGATCAAAGGTCGTGCACCAGGCGTACCGGTCCGGGTGCGCGCGTGCCAGCTCGCGGAACCCGGGCCGGACCGACTCGCTCCAGCCGTCGTGCGCGACGCACACATTGAGCGCCCGTATACCGAGCCGGCCAAGGAGTGCGACCGTATCCGGGTCATCGCCGAGCACATGGAAATGCGCGTCGATCCGCTCCATACTACTCGCCCAGGAGCGGCGCGAGGGTGTCTCGCGGCGGCACGACGGCTCGATCGTTGTACAGCTCGAGCAGCCGGTCGGCACCCATACGGCGAACCTCCTCGACGAAGTCGTCGTACTCGGAGAGGTCGCGCCGACCGACGACGAAGTTCGCGAGCTGCGATTCCATGTGCGACCGTAGCGTTACGACCACGTCGATCCTCGTCGATGAGAAATCCTGATCGTCCGAGGGAATCCGCACCCCCGGCTCTTCCCTGACGAAGGCGCCGGCTTCGTTCAGCGCGACATCGTTTTCGAGATGATAGCGGATACGCGGTGATGCCGGGTACCCGAACGCCTCGTAGTAGTCGAGCTCGCGTCCACGCACCGGGAGCCCCACGGCGAGCCCGCTCTCCGCGATGGAGCGCGCGAGCCCGGTCACCCCCTCGCGGTCGTACGCCGCGCGCGCGGCTTCCGAGAGCGCGATGCTCCCGTCCTCGTACGTCCAGTGCGTACCCGGCGGGCCGAGCGCCAGGACTGCGGCGGCCTCATCGGTGAAGAGGAAGTCGAGGAGCGCGATCGCCTCGCCCACGTGGTCGCCTTGGCTGTGGACGAGCCAGCCGGGGCCAACCGGCGAGAAGCGTCCGGGGGCGGTCCAGCGCCGCCTTCCGCCGGGGGCCGCAGGAAGCTCGAGCGGCGCGATCCACCAGCCCGTGCCGTCCCAGCGACCGTCGTCGGTGACTCCGCCGTATCCGTCTCCGGTCATCGCGAAGTTCGGGCCCGTGGGCCTCGTGTAGGGCGCGAGGAAGACGTAGTCGCCGGCGAGGTTGCGAGCGACCTGCGTCGAGTCCGCGACGATGAAGTCCGGGTCGACAAGACCGGCGGAGAAGGCGTCGGCCAGGAAGGCAACGAAATCTCTGAAGCCTTCCTCGAAGGGTCCGAACCTCCACTCGCCTTCTTCGACGTTGAAGTAGACGATGTGCCGCGGATCGAACCCGGAGCCGAACCAGCTCGGCATGAACCGTAGCATCGTGGAGAACTCCCCGCCCAGCGGGAACGAGTCGGGGCGCAGCTCTTTCAGCCGCTCCATCGACTCGCGCAACTCTTGCCATGTCGCGGCGGAGAGGCCGTGCTCCTCGAAGAGATCCTGCCGGTGGGCGAGCACGCCGGCGAACGGCCGCGCCCCCGCGTCGTACGTTCCCATCGAGAGCAGCTCGCCGTTCGCCGTAAGCCGGGAGAGGGCGCCTGCCCGCGCCGCCGAGCTCTCGCGAAGAAGACGCGAGTAGGTGGGCACCAGATCGCCGAACTCGAGAAAGTCGACGAAGAGGCGGTGCATCGTCGGCTCGTCGAGGTCGACGCGGGCCTCGGCGACGATGTCCGGCAGCCTGCCGCCGCGTACCATCTGGCCGAACTCGATGTCGCCCGGGCTCTGCGGAATCGACACGAACTCGAGTGTGATGCCGGTGCGCTCGCGCAGCCACTCAAGGCTCGCGTTGTCCGCCGCAGGCGCGCTCATGCCCTGTGCCATCCCCACGCTGAGCGTCAGCGGCTCCTCGAGCGGGAACGAGACATCGCGGTCCACCGTCTCGCGCCAGTCGGGGCGGGTGAAGGCGAGATCCTCTCGCTGTTCGCACGAGAACAGCAGTGCCGTCGCTGCTGCCAGCAGGCCGACGCGGTAACTGAGATGTGCCATAGATCCCTCTTAT
>SLST01000350.1 GCA_007130265.1 Spirochaetales bacterium | reverse complement strand
GGGCCGCAGGGAGAGATCGCCCACTGGATAGAGTACTTCGGCCCGTGGGGCGTGGTCGATACGGTCATGATCGACAACGGGAGGGTCTACTGGGGATTCGAGGACGAGGGGTTCCGGGAAGGCGCCAGGTTCTTCCGGAGGCTGGTTGAAGATGGGCTTCTGAGCAAGGAGTCGATCGTACAGACCCAGGACCAGCGCCGCGCCCGCGCGATCGTCGACGGGGACGTCGTACTGGGCGTGGGACCGTCGCTCGCGCCTCAGTTCGTCTGGAACGACATGAGCATCGTCTTCAAGTACGACGACACCTACCGGACGCTCGACCTGATGTCGGACCTGGAGCTCAACCCAGACCGGCAGATCGGCGTCATCCCGCCGTTCGCCGGCCCAGACGGGATGAATCTCTGGCGGTATCAGACGGGAACCGGGACGTGGACCAACAGAGCGCTCATCTTCCGCGACGCACCGGCCCCGGAGGCAATGGTGCGGTGGTTCGACCACTGGTACGACGGCGGCCGAAACGGATTCACGATGCTCGAGGGAAAGGAGGGTGTCCGCTGGGAACAGAACCCCCAGACCGGCGCCTACATCGAGTACATGCCACCGCCCGAGCTCGGCATGAACCTCCAGGAGTGGCGCCAGTGGAGCACGCCGATCAACACCTTCTTCTGGGACCGCGAAGGGGAGATCAAGAAGCCGGTGCTGCCGCGGCATGTGATGCTCGAAGAGTATACGGACAAATATCTGCCGTTCATTCCGGAGGAGTCGTTTCCGGCAAACCTCGTCAAGGCGACCGAAGCCGAGATCGATGTCCTCGTTCAGTACGAGCAGGAGCTCCTGAACTACGTGTGGGAGACGATGGCGCGCTTCATCTTCGGTGAGGTAAACATCGACGCGGAGTGGCCGCGGTTCCTCGACCAGCTCGGGCGAATGCGGTCCGCGGAGGTGCTGCAGGTCAGGCAGGCACAGTACGATCGGTACGTGGAGGCACTCGAATAGCGATGTCGCGGCCCAACGTCGTCCTGCTTCTTGCCGACCAGATGCGCGGCCAGGCCACGGGGTATGCAGGGGATCCGAACGTGGAAACCCCGCATCTCGACCGGCTCGCCGCGGAGAGCGTGAACATGACGAACGCGGTCTCAAACTGCCCGATATGCACGCCGTATCGGGCGAGTTTGATGACCGGCCAGTATCCGCTCACGCATGGGCTCTTCCTGAACGACCTCTGCCTGCCGACAAGCGACGATTCGCTGGGTTGCATCTTCGCGAGACACGGGTACGACACGGCGTACATCGGCAAGTGGCATCTTGACGGCCACGGCCGCAGCACCTACATTCCTGCCGAACGACGACAGGGGTTCGACTACTGGAATGTGCTCGAGTGCACGCACGACTACAATCACTCGTACTACTACGCTGGTGCTTCCGACCAGAAGCGGGTCTGGGAAGGGTACGACGCCTACGACCAGACCGCCGACGCCGTGCGATGGTTGTCCGACCGCAAGGGCGAAGACAATCCGTTCTTCCTGATGGTGTCGTACGGCCCGCCGCACAATCCGTATGACACCGCTCCACCTGAGCAGAAAGCGAAGTACCAGGCTGACAGCCTGGTACTGAGAGACAACGTCGCTCCGGAGCTCGAGGCGAAGGCGCGCGGCGATCTCGTTGGGTACTATGCGCACATCTCAGCGTTGGACGAATGCGTGCGACGTGTTGACGAGGCGCTCGAGTCGAACGGCTTGCGTGACAACACCGTGTTCATCTTCACGTCGGACCACGGCGACTCGATGGAGTCGCACTGCGATCCGGATTATCCCGGCGTGAACAAGCAGCGACCGTACGAGGAGTCGATCATCGTACCGCTCCTGATCCGCGGACCAGGCCTCAGACCCCGGAGCGAACCAACGCTGATCGCCGGGGTTGATCTCATGCCGACGCTGCTTGGGCTCTGCAACCTGCCGATCCCGGCGGAGGTGGAAGGCACGAGCTATGCACCCCTCCTTCGCGGTGAAGCCATGATCTCCCGCGACGCCGTACTCGTCGCCGGGTACGCTCCGTTTGCCGACTGGCGCCCCGAACGCGGCGGAAGGGCCTTCCGCGGCATCCGGACCGAACGGTACACCTACGCCCGCGATCTGTCCGGCCCGTGGCTGCTGTTCGACAACCGTCGCGATCCATATCAGCTTCGGAACCTGGTCGACGACGCGAGCTCGGCCGGTCTCAGGGTTGAACTCGAGCTGCTGCTCGCAGAAGAGCTCACCAGACGAGACGACATGTTTCTCCCGCCGTCAGAGCTTCTGCAGCAGTGGGGGTACGAGGTTGACGAGCGCGGCTGTGTGCCGTACGCGAACTGACCGCTTCATCTTACGACGAAAGCCTGATATCCTCCGTTTCAACTCCGCCGCAGCGGAGAAGGAAAGAGGTCTACAATGAAAGAGCTTCGATGGGGAATCCTTGGGACCGGTGCGATCGCGCACGCCTTTGCGCACGGCCTGACGCAGACGTCGAGCGGCACGCTGATCGCGGTAGGCTCGCGGACCGCCGAGTCGGCGAAGCGGTTCGGGGAGGAGTTTTCAGTATCGCGTCGGCATGGATCGTACGCAGACCTGCTCGCCGACGCAGAGGTCGATGCGGTATATATCTCGCTGCCCAATACGCTTCACGCCGAGTGGGCGGTGCGCGCCGCGGAGGCGGGCAAGCACGTGCTGTGCGAGAAGCCGGTCGCGCTCAACCACGGACAGGCGATGGCGATGGTGGAGGCGGCGCGGGAGAACGGCGTGCTCTTCATGGAGGCGTTCATGTACCGCTGCCACCCGCAGACGGCGCGGCTCGT
>SLST01000562.1 GCA_007130265.1 Spirochaetales bacterium | reverse complement strand
TCGGCGGCGCGCACCATCATGCGCACGCAGCTCTCCGTGTCGTCAATTGACTCGAAGCGCATACCGCCAAAACCCACGACGGACACCGACTCACCGGTCCTTCCGTAATCTCTGTAGAGCATATACCTGTCCTTTATGACGCAATCATATCACAGTGGCCCGGTACGGAAAAGCCGGTCGCGCACGGTTACCGGCCTCGCGCCCGACGAACAAAGAGCCGCAGGAGTCGCATGGAACCGGTGAGCCTACGTCGAATACCGACGCCGTACCCCATCCGCAGCGCTCCCACGAGCCCGTCGTACACCTCGCGCGAGTACGGCTGCCACCACATGTTCCGGCGAATCCATGCGAATCGCTCCTCGACGACGACCTTCGGGCGGGTCATCTCGTCGAACCCGAACCGTCCGTGCGCCCGCCCGATTCCAGACTCCTTGACCCCGCCCCAAGGCGTCTCGGGCATCCCGTGACTGAGCAGATGATCGTTGACCGTCACGACGCCCGCCTCGAGCCGTCGGCTCATCGCGGCGGCCGTAGCCGGCCGACGGGTCCACACCGATGCGGTCAGCCCGTAGGAACTGTCGTTGGCCAGACCGAGCGCCTCGTCGGCCGAACTGACCCGTCTGACCGCGAGCAGCGGCCCGAATGTCTCAGATCGCATGATCTCCGCGCGATCGTCGTCCACCTCGACGACGACCGCGGGATGAAAGAGCGACTGATCGGCGTCCGGATGCTTCGAACGCAGCATTTCGCGACCGCCGCCGGCGAGCGATTCGTCGAGTTGCGACTCGACGGTCTCGCGCTGGCCGGACGTGGTGAGCGGCCCCATATCAACGTTGAAGTCGTGATCGTAGCCGACCCGCAGGTTCGCGACGAGCGGGCGAAGGGCGGCGATGAACCGATCGTACACCCGCTCGTGCACGTAGATCCGCTCGACGGCCCCGCACGACTGCCCGGCATTCGACAACCCTGCCCAGACGGCGCACGCCGCGGCGCGATCGACATTCGCGTCCTCGAGCACGATCATCGGGTCCTTCCCGCCGAGCTCGAGACTGACGGGCACGAGCCGCGAACCGGCCTTCTGCGCGAGCTCGCGTCCGACCTCCGTGGAACCGGTGAAGAAGAGCTTGGCCACGCCCGCGTCGAGCAAGGCGTCGCCGGCGATTCTGCCGGGCAGATGAAGGACCGCCAGCAGATCGTCGGGCAACCCGGAGTCACGCATCATGGCTCCAATCACGTCGCCCACCGGCTGCGCCTGGGTCGCGACCTTGAGCAGAACCGCGTTGCCGCAGAGCAGGCCGGTGATCACTTCGTGCAGCGGAATACCAAGCGGGTAGTTCCACGGGCTGATGATGCCCACGAGTCCGTGCGGCTCGTGATGGAGCGTGCTCCGCTTGTTGGCGAAGAGGATCGTAGACGGACTGATGCGCTGCGGCCGCGTAAACCTGCGAGCGGTGCGTGCGTAATAGGAGCACATGATTGCCCCCGGCAGGACTTCGGTAGAAAGGGCGTCGACCCTCGGTTTGCCTGTGCAATCGCAGATGAGCCTGGAAAGCTCGTCGGCATGCTCGACGATCCACCGTTGGGCCTGCCGGACTACTTTCGCCCGCTCACGGACGGTGCGTGCGGCCCATTCCGGCTGCGCACGTCGAGCGAGATCCGCCGCGCGGCTCGCATCGTCGGCACTATGCTCCGTCCGTTCAGCCACCGGCGCACCGGTCGCGGGATTGAGAATGTGCGCCATATCATCGGCTCCCGCCGGCCGATCCGGTCCAGCTCTGCATGCTCGTGTGAATCTGCAGTCGGCGCGCCGCCCACGCGAAGAACGCCTCGGGGAGCAGTCCCCGCAGCAGGATCGCGAGCCTCAACGAGCGTGGGCGGCGCACGACGCGCCGGCCGCGCCTGATCGCCTGGTTGACGATCGCCTTCGCCACGACATCGTGATCGGGCAACCGCGGGAAGAGCAGACCGCCGAGCCCCCTGATGCGCGCACCCTCGAACATGCCGCGCGAGATGTAGTTCGGGTGCACCGACGAAAAACGCACGGCTCGACGGTCGTCGACCGCCTCATGGCGCAGCGCCTCGGTGAGTCCCCAGACGGCCCACTTCGTCGCGGAGTACACGGCAAGACCCGAGACTCCCACAAAACTCGACGCCGAAGAGATATTCACGATCTGACCGTGATTCTGCGCGTAGAGGTGCGGAAGCACGGCGCGAGTCACATTGATGAGGCCGCTGAGATTGACATCCACCGTTGACTGCCAGACCTCCGCCGGTTGATCGAGAAAACCTCCCGGCGTAAGGTGCCCGGCATTGTTGACGAGCACGTCGATCCGGCCCATCGCAGAGCGCGAGCGCTCGACGGCGTCACGAACCGCAGCCGAATCGGTGATGTTGACCACGTCGGTGAAAACTCGCGCTTCGGGATGGCCCTCCCCCGCGAGCAGAGATGCTGCGCGTTCGAGCCCCGCCTTCGAGAGGTCCCAGAGCATCACGGTGCATCCGGCAGCGAGGAGTCGGCGGGCCGTCGCGACACCCACACCGCCGGCACCTCCCGTCACAAGTACACAGGAGTCCTTCAGGTTCACTGCTTCTCCTTTCGTATCAGCATACCGGAGATGCGCCGGCGGCGGAACCCGGCGATACCTGTGAACTGTCACGAATCCTGATGCTATACTCAGGCAAGTGCATACCTGGGAAGGTATTGCGCGGTATCTTCGATCAACCTCTCAACGCCGAGTTTCTGACAGACCATCTGCAGATCCACCGGACCTCGCCGGGCCTGCCGGTTGATCTTACGGAGCACCCCTTTGACGATCCCCTTTAGCGGCGTG
>SLST01000358.1 GCA_007130265.1 Spirochaetales bacterium | reverse complement strand
GTGCGCTGTATTGTCGTTCCCGGCCCTCGTGTGGAGCGTCTGTTCGACGTTCCTGAATCGCTTCGCGCGGCGATGTCGGCGTTGCGGACGATTCCTGAGGATGAGTCCGGGGTGGGGCGGGCATCAGCCGCTCATCGGGACTCCTGTTACTACTACCCGGCTGATCTCGAGGCCCGCATCGTCAACATCGTCGAGTCGGGCCGTGCCGAGGAGCTTGAGAGTCTGCTCGGCCCCATAGAAGATGAGAACTTCGAACGACGAAGCCTCTCGGTCCGCATGCTCAAAGCGCTCGCAGACGAGCTCGAAGGTACACGTCACAAGATCCTTGCAAGGCTCGAGACCGACGGCGACGACGAGTGCCCGGTCCCCGAGCCCGAGTTGTCGATCAATGACCACATCAGACACCAGCTACAGGGATTGCGCGAGCTCGCTCAACGCGCCGCCCGGCGCAACGGCCAAGAGCACAAGTATAAACGGGCGATCCTCGACTTTGTGGACACGCACTTCTCTGAACCTGACATGGGTCTCAAGCGCCTCGCGCTCGAGTTTTCGTTCTCGGAGGTGTACCTCTCCCACCTTTTCCGTCAGATTGCCGGAACGACCTTCTCTTCGTACCTCGAACGGCTGCGGATGGACGAAGCCGCCGGTCTGCTTCGCACGACCCGGATGACCGTGGATCAGGTCGCCGAGCACGTGGGCTACGGCAGCGCGCATGTCTTCCGTCGCGCGTTCAAGCGTCGGTTCGGCGTCTCCCCGTCCGCCTTCGTCGACTCGGTTACCTCACCGGGCCGGGATGTCTGACGCGCGCGACGCGACGCGAACCAGAGAGACGTCGGCTCAACCAGAGAAACGTCGGCCCCAACGTAAGTATCGTCGGACTACTTGAACAATTCACGGCTATCTGAATGCCACGGACGCGCGCACAATGCCTCCGGAGGTTCGGCAGGAATCAGGTTGCGTTGGGCGGCCTGCGAGCCGGACCAGAGGAGGATGCAAGATGAAGAGAGTGATATTGACCGCCCTGCTGGTCGCACTCGGTGCCGCGTTTGTCATGGCCACGGGCCAGACCGAAGCCGCCGCGCCGGAGGTGATCGCGAATCCACCGGGCACGTACCCAATCGTGGATGAGATGGTGACGATCGACGTCTGGACGACGTACGGCGCAGCCGCTCACGACGGGAACTACGAGGGAGCGGCTTTCACGCAGTGGTTCGAGGATCTGACGAATGTCCGCATGAACTTCGTCGAGATCGCGGAGATGAACGTTGCTCAGGAGCGGCTGAATCTGGTGCTCGCGAGCGGAGACCTGCCGGACACCTTCATGAATCAGCAACTGTTCAATCCGCAGCAGATCTACACCAACGGACTGTTCGGGAACTTCATCGCTGTTGATGATCTCATCGAGAACTGGATGCCGGCCCTCTCACAGACGCTCGCGGAGAATCCGGGCTATGCCGGGCAGCTCGTCATGCCCGACGGCAACCGGTACTCGTTCCCGACGCTCGAGGGGAACTGCTACCACTGCACGATGAGCCAGAAGATGTGGGTCTACATGCCGTGGCTCGAGGAGCTAGACCTCGACGTGCCCGAAACAACGGAAGAGTTCTACGAGATGCTGGTCGCCTTCCGCGACCGCGATCCGAACCGCACCGGTCGTGCCGACACGATTCCCATGGCGGCCGCGGCGAGCGGGGCCTGGCGTGGTGAGCCTCTCGTATCGTACCTGATGAGCTCGTTCATCTATACCGATTACTTCAACTACCTCAAGCGCACCGGCGGCGATCTGCAGTTCGTGGCGAATACCCCTGAATGGAGAGATGGGATCCGCTACATGGCACGTCTCTATCGTGAAGGACTCTTCCTGCCAGACTCCTTTACGCAGAACCGGGATCAGCTGCGCGCCATTGTCGAGTCGCCTGGTCCCGCCCTCCTGGGCGCGGTCCCCGCCGGCTGGTACGGCGTCTTCAGCATCAACAGCTGGGAGGGTTCCGGTCGATTCGCCGACTTCCACCCCATCGCGCCGCTGGAGGGACCGACCGGGCTGCGGCAGACGGTCTTCTATCCGTTCGTGATCCAGCATCACACCGTGATCACGCGCGATGCGCGGCATCCGGAGGTGATCGCACGACTGAACGACTGGTTTTACGAGTCGCTGGACAACATGATGATCGGTGACCGCTGGTGGTGGCCGGATGTCGACTACCGGTGGCTGACCGAAGAGGAGCGGGCGTCCGGACGGTACCTGGGTCGCGACGGCCTGCCGGCAGATATCGTCGAGCTTGACACCGCCCAGACCTACGGTGAAGATCGGTCGTGGGACGGCTGGAGACGGCTATCCCCCTTCTGGACGACCGGAGGCGGAGGAGCTCTCGACCCTGCTGATGCCGACGACCCAACGAAGCAGGAGTGGAGGCTTGCGGTCGACACCAACCAGCTCTATGAGCCTTACAAGGTTGACCATCATCTGCCTCCCGGGCTCGTAGTGGCTGATGAGTACCAGGACGAGCTGGCAGAGCTTCAGGCGCTCCTCCTGGGTGTCGCCGGATCTCCCGGACTTGTCGAGCAGTACTACGCCGATTTCGTCACCGGAGAGCGGAACATCGACAGCGACTCCGACTGGAACGCCTATGTGCGGGAGCTCGAGCGAGCCGGTGTGGACCGCTACGTGGAGATCATGCAGCAGACCGTGAGAGCCGCGGGGTATTGATCCCGAGCTCTCCGGCGGTGCAGTATAGCGGTGCGCCCCGCCTACGGGGTGCACCGTTCCTGTATTCCGAGGTTCCGTTGGCTCGATCTGGTACCGTACACGAGCGCCGTGCGCTTCGACTGCTTCTCCGTCTCTTCCTCGTGTTCATGGTTGCCCTCTTTCTTCCCGTTGCCGTGGGGGCCGTCTACTTTGCGTTTCAGATACGCGCGATTGAGGCGGACGTGCTCGAAGCGAACGCCCGAATCCTTGCCCTCGTCCGGGAGATCGTCGATTCGACGAGCGGCCGGATCGACCGCGCCCTCACCAACATCCGGCGTGATCCCGTGCTGCGTCCGCTGCTCTTCATGGAGCATCCACTCGACATCGCGCGCATCACCGACGTAGGAGACGCTCACCGCTCGAGCCTGATTTCCAAGGTCGACGATCCTTTTCTCATCGACATCCTGGTCTACTTCTCTTCGCCGCGCATTCTCTTCACGCGTAGCGAGGTCTTTGTCGACACGCGTACCTTCTACCACAACTTCTTCGAAGAGCCGGGCCTTGGCCACGATGAGTGGCTCATGACTTTCTCGCGGGACGACCACTTTGGCGCGGAGATGGTGTACCGGCAGATCATCTACCGCGGCGCCCCTCGCAGTGTGCTCGAGTTGCGGTACGCATTGCCTTCCGCGCCACGGATCCGCAGTCGTGGCGTTGTGGCGGCCTTGATCGATCGGGAGGCGATCGGCCGCCTCATTGCGGATCAGCTCATACCGCAGGGCGGCGTCGTTCTCGTCGCGACCGCGGACGGATCCGTCGTAGTCGACGCGTCTTCGCCCGAGTATAGCGGCATGACGCGCGAGGTTCTGGAGGCTATCCCCGCCGCAGCGAGTCAGGGGGTGGAGTACCTCCCCTGGAGCACCGGACCGCTTGCGGTCGCCTACGAGCGCTCACCGGCTTTTGGTTGGATCGTTGCCGTGGCCGTCCCGCGACACGTCTTCTTCGAGCAGTCGCAGCAGATCACCACCCTGTTCATCATCGTCGCCGCGATTGTCGTCCTGTTCGGGATACCCGTTTCGCTTCTGCTCGCGTATCGGACTTCTCGACCTCTGGTCGCGATCTCGGACCTTCTGCGTGACGGGGTCGTCCGCGCCAGATCGGGCATTTTCGGCGGCGAGACGAGCGGGCTCGATGAGCTGTCGGAGTCGGTCTACCGGCTGACCCAGCGACACGCGTCACTGCGAAGACTGATGGAGGAGCAGAAGCCTTTCGTGCGGCAGGTGATCATCGACCGCCTGCTCCGAGGCGATTTCCCCACCGAAAACGAGCTTCACGCGACGCTCCGTCACTACGAGGTGGAGATGTCCGCGCCGTCGTACGGAGTCTTCTGCGTCTTCATAGATGGATACTACGACGAGGCAAGCGACGAGATCGTGTACGAGTTCGTCGTGAAGAGCACGCTCGTCAAGGATCAACTCGAGGCCGTTCTCCCGGCCGGCTCGCTCGTCCACGGGGTCAGCCTGAACCGGATTGCCGTGGTCGTCTCGCTGTCGGCCCCGGAGCCGGCCGACGCCGACCGCGAACTACGCGGTACGGTCGATCGTGTGACACGACTCATCAACTCGCGCAACGAGGTGCGGTGTATCGTTGTCCGAGGCGCTCCCGTCGAACGGCTCACGGAGGTGCCCGAATCCCTGCGCGCTGCGATGTCCGCGATGCGGTCGATGTCAACCGACGGCTCTATGACCATGTCCAACCGCGAGCTGTACTACTACTATCCTCCGGATCTGGAGTCGCGGGTCGTGAGTTTCGTGGAGACCGGCCGCGTCGAGGAGCTACGGGGGCTACTCGGGACAATCAGAGAGGAGAACCTCGTGAAGCGCAGCCTCTCAGTCCCCATGCTGAAAGGGCTGGCCGACGAGATCGAAGGGACGCGGAACAAGGTTCTCGCATCAGTCGACCCGCCCGAGCGCGGCAGGTGGCCGGCGAATGCGCCGGATCTCTCGATCGGGGAGTACATTGCGCGCCAGCTGGATGGGTTGCTCGGGCTCGCCGAGGGCGTCGCAGAACAGGATGGCCCGTACCACCGGCACAGACGCGCCATACTCGAGTTCGTCAACGCTCACTTCACCGAATCGGATATGGGGCTGAAGCGCCTGGCGCTCGAGTTCTCGTTCTCGGAAGTGTACCTCTCGTACCTGTTCCGACGGATCGCCGGGACGACGTTTTCTGCGTACCTCGAGCAGTTGCGGATGAATGAGGCGGCACACCTGCTGCGGTCAACGCGAATGACCGTCGACGAGATCGCGCGACACACCGGGTACGCAAGCGCGGATGTCTTCCGGCGTGCGTTCAAGCGAAGGTTCGGGGTCTCACCCTCCTCATTCGTCGACTCACCGATCCTGGGTGGGGACTCCAGCTAGGGAGGACCAGGAGGCACGACATGGGCATAAGAGATTTCGTCCTGACCGTCATGATCCATACTGTACTGGCGGGGCTTGCCGTTGCCGGAGGGACCCCCGAACCGTCGGTCGCCGCTTCCACCAGAGTCAACCCTCCGGGAACCTATCCTATCGTCGACGAGACGATCACGGTTCGCGTGTGGACCCAGTACCTGGAGGCGGCCCACGACGGAGATTACGCCGGAGCGGCGTTCACCGGCTGGTTCGAGGAGCTGACCAACATCAGGCTGAACTTCGTTGAGATTGTCGAGGCGGCGCTCGCCGCCGAACGACTGAATCTCGTGCTGGCGACCGGCGACTTGCCCGATGTGTTCATGAACCAGCAGCTGCCTCTGAGTGCGCAGATGGTGTACAGCAACGGCTTGCGAGGCAACTTCATCGCCGTGGACGACCTGATCGAGCGCAACATGCCAAATCTGCAGCGGCTGCTCGAGGCGTACCCGGAATACGCTGCGCAACTGTTCATGCCGAACGGCAGACGGTACGCCCTCCCGTCGCTCGAGGCCGGCTGTTACCACTGCGCGATGAGCGAGAAGATGTGGGTCTACCGGCCATGGCTCGAGGAGCTCGGACTCGAAGCGCCCGGGACAACGGAGGAGTTCCACGCCATGCTTCGGGCCTTCGCGTCGGGAGATCCGAACCGCACCGGCCTGGGCGATGAGATCCCGCTTGCCGCTGCAATCACCGGGTGGCGCGGGCATCCGCTTATGCCGTTTCTCATGAACTCCTTCGTCTATACCGATCCCCGGACCTTTCTGATGCGCGACGGTGAAGACCTCGTATTCGTGCCGTCTACCGACCGGTGGCGCGAGGGTCTGCGGTACATCAACAGTCTCTACGCTGAACGGCTCTTTGCCTCCGAATCCTTCGTTCAGACTCAGGCTCAGCTTCGGGCGATCGTGGAGAACCAGGCGGTTCCAGTCGTTGGAGCGTTCCCCGCCGGGTGGTACGGGGTATTCGCCGTGAATGCCGGTCCCACCGGCAGGTACGCCGACTATCATCCAATCGCGCCGCTCGTCGGGCCATCCGGGGTGCGCCAGACGACGTACTATCCGCCGGCCGTCGACTATCATACCATCATCACTCCTCGCGCCCGGCATCCCCGGGCGATTGCCCAGATGGTCGACTGGTTCTACGAGTCGTACGAGAACATGATGCTCGGCCAGTGGTTCGAGCAGTACGGCGTGCACTACCGCTCGCTGTCTGACGCGGAACGGCAGCTCGGTCTGGTGTCACGCGACGGCTCCCCTGCCGAGTACATCGGAATCGGGGATGGCTGGACGTATCACGCAGAAAGATCGATCGAGGGCTGGTGGCGAATGGCGCCCAAGTGGGATGCCGTGAACGTTACCGCCATGCCGCTCGAGTGGGCCGACGACCCAACCCGGCAGGAGTGGCGACTGGCAGAGGCGACCAGGGATCTGTACGAGCCATACCGCGCTGACCATCACATTCCGCCGCGGCTTGTCGTGGCCGAAGAGCATCAGGACACACTCGCCGAGCTCACACACTCGTTGATTGGCGAATCCGGCGACCCTGGTCTTGTGACGCGATACTACGCCGCGTTCGTAACGGGCTCACGCGACGTCAACAATGACGGTGAATGGCGGATGTACATCGAAGACCTCCGGAGAGCAGGGATGGAGGCGTACGTCGCGATCTGGCAGCAGACACTCGCAGGGCAGGGTGGCGAGTAGTAGTGGGCTGCATCGAGTCGCTCTGCGCGGCCATAGTAGAGATAATGGTAATATTATCTGGAGCTTGCCTAACGAACGTCTCTATTTATTAAGAATAATCCGCTTCCCTTATTCCTGAGCGCAGAGTACAAGCATTTCATGAGTACTCAACAAGCCGTGGGCGGAACGTCGGCCGCCCAACGGGCGTCCATTCGACGGACCAAGTGGCGCAACATCACGCGCAACTGGGAGCTGTACCTTCTCGCGCTGATCCCGACCGCGTATATCATCATTTTCCACTACATCCCTATGTACGGGGCACAGATCGCATTCAAGCGGTTCATCCCGGCGCTCGGGATCTGGGGCAGCCCGTGGGTCGGGATTTCGCACTTCGCGAGATTCTTCAACTCGTACCAGTTCGTCGTGTTGATGCGCAACACGATCGTGATCAATGTCTACCAGCTCTTCGCCGGTTTCCCGATCCCGATCATGCTGGCCTTTCTCCTGCACTACTGTCCCTTCGTTCGGTACAAGAAGACGGTGCAGATGACCACGTACGCGCCGTACTTCATCTCCACGGTCGTCATGGTCGGAATTCTGCTGCGGATGCTCGCGCTTCGAAACGGGATCGTGAACAACATCATCGGGCTCGTGGGTCTGGAGCCTATCAACTGGATGGGCCAGCCGGGACTCTTTTACCACGTCTACGTGTGGTCCGGGGTCTGGCAGCACATGGGGTGGGGCAGCATCATCTACCTCGCGGCGCTCGCCGGCGTGGACCCGGAGCTCCACGAAGCTGCGCGGGTTGACGGGGCGACGATGATGCAACGAATCAGACACGTGGACTTTCCGTCGATTCTCCCGACCGTCGTGATCCTGCTGATCCTGCAGTCGGGTCAGATGCTTTCGGTCGGGTTCGAGAAGATCTTCCTGATGCAGAACAGTCTCAACATCCGGGTCTCGGAGGTGATCCAGACCTACGTCTACAAGATAGGGCTCGCGGCGGCCTCACCGAACTTCTCGTACGCGGCGGCGATCGGGCTCTTTGCTTCGGTCGTGAGCTTCACGCTGCTGCTGATCGTGAACAAGGTCGCCGGAAAGGTCGGGGAGACGAGTCTATGGTAAACTCGACGACGGTCAAGCAGAATCGGGTTCGCAGCAGCAGAGAGGACCGCGCGTTCTTCACCGTGGATGTCGTCCTCCTCACGATCGCGTTTTTCGCCGTGCTCTATCCGTTGGTGTTCATCCTCAGCTCGTCCTTCAGCGACCCCTATGCGGTGCTTGCCGGCGAGGTCTGGCTCTTTCCGGTCAGGCCGACGCTGGAAGGCTACCGAGCGGTGCTCGCGTACAACGACGTCTGGATGGGATACGGGAACACGATCTTCTACGCGGTGGTCGGTACGACCGTCAACGTGATTCTCACGATGATGGTCGCGTATCCGCTTTCGCGGAAGGACTTCGTCGGGCGCAATCCGCTCATGTTCCTCTTCACCTTCACGATGTTCTTCTCCGGCGGTCTGATTCCGCTCTACCTGCTCGTGAGGAGCCTCGGGATCCTGAACACGCGAGCGGCGATGATCATGCCGACGGCGATCGGCGTGTGGAACGTTATCATCACGCGGACCTTCCTGCAGGTGACGATCCCGGCGGAGCTCTACGATTCGGCACGGATCGACGGCGCGTCGAACACGCGCATCCTGCTCTCCGTGGTCGTGCCGCTCTCCGGACCGATCATCGCGGTCATCTCGCTTTTCTACGCGGTGGGACACTGGAACAGCTTCTTCCCCGCATTGATCTACCTGCGTTCGCGGAGTCTGCTCCCGCTGCAGATGATCCTGCGGGAAATTCTCATCATGTTCCAGCCGCGGATGCTCGACGAGGTCATGCAGTCGATGGACGAGGCGCAGCTCGAGGCGATGACCCGGCGTGAGTTCCTGCAGGCGCTCCTGCAGTACGCGCTGATCGTGATCGCGACGCTGCCGGTACTCATCGTCTATCCCTTCGTGCAGAAGTACTTCGTGCGCGGCGTCATGATCGGCGCGATCAAGGGGTAGCTCGGCGATTCCGCCTCAATAACTCGTGAACAAGGACAAGGCAGGTGTTGCCTGCCTGGGGGTAACCCATACTCTGTGAGACACATAAGGAGTGTCGTATGAGAAAATTACTGTTGTGTATCGCGCTGATCGCGGTCAGCACAGGCCTGCTCATGGCAGCCGGGCAGACCGAGGGAGCGGCCGGGACAGCCGTCGCCGTGAACCCTCCGGGAACCTATCCGATAGTGGATGAGCTGGTCACGATCGACGTGATGACCAGGTACGGTGCGGTAGAGTCCGACGGAAACTACCAGGATGCTGCCTTCACCTCATGGTTCGAAGACCTGACCAATGTGCGCGTGAGTTTTGTCGACATCGTCGAAGCACAGGCGTGGCAGGAACGATTGAACCTGGTTCTCGCGAGTGGGGATCTGCCGGATACCATCATGGTTCAGGGAGTCATGAGTGGTCAGGAGGTCTTCACGAACGGGGTGTTCGGAAACTTCATGCCCGTGGATGATCTGATCGAGAACTGGATGCCGGCACTCTCGGCCACGCTCGAACGCGACGCATCGTACGCGGCTCAGCTCGTGATGCCGGACGGCAAGCGGTACTCGTTCCCCTCGCTCGAAGGCACGTGCTACCACTGCACGATGAGCCGCAAGATGTGGGTCTACACGCCGTGGCTCGAAGAGCTCGGACTGGATGTGCCCGAGACGACCGAAGAGTTCTACCGGATGCTCGTGGCGTTCAAGAACGACGATCCGAACCGGACCGGTCGTGCGGACACGATTCCGTTGACCGGGGCCGCAACCGGCGCGTGGAACGCCCAGCCGCTTGCGCCCTATATCATGAGCTCGTTCATCTACACGGATCCGGCAAACTTCCTGAAGCGAGACGGCGGACGACTCTCGTTCGTGGCAAACACGAATGAGTGGCGCGAAGGTGTACGCTACATGGCGCGCCTCTACCGTGAAGGGCTTATGCAGCCGGACTGGTTCACCCAGGACGCCGGTCAGCTGCGGGCCAGCGTCGAGAGCCCGGGACCGGCTCTCGTTGGCGCGGTTCCTGCTGGATGGTACGGCGTTTTCTCGATCAACGGATGGGACGGTTCAGGCCGGTTTGCCGACTTCCAGCCGATCGCACCGCTCGCGGGCCCGGCCGGCGTCCGACAGGCAGTCTTCGGGCCGTACGCGGTCTCACATCACACGGTGATCTCTTCAACGTCGCGCAATGCGGAGGTGATTGCTCGCCTGAACGACTGGTTCTTCGAGTCGGTGGAGAACCGTGAGATTGGCAACAACTGGATCTGGCCGGATGTCGATTACCGTTGGTTGACCGAAGAAGAGAAGGCAGCAGGCGAGTTGCTCGCCCGCGACTTCTCCATTGCCGAATACGTCCATATACGAGAGCAGACCTATGGCGAAGACCGGTTCTGGGACGGTTGGCGTCGACTCGCTCCAATGTGGATGGTCGGAGGCGGCAACGCGATGCCGCCCGAATGGGCCGACGACCCGACGAAGCAGGAGTGGCGCCTCGCCGAGGCGACTCGAGACCTGTACGAGCCGTACCGCGGCGAGCACTACATGCCGCCGGGGCTCGTTGTGGCAGATGAACTGCAGGATGAGCTCGCCGACGTTCGTCAGCTGATCATCGGCGTATCCGGCGCGCCCGGGCTCGTGGAGCAGTTCTACGCCGAGTTCGTGACCGGTGCTCGCGACATAGACAACGACGCGCAGTGGCGCTCCTATGTCACTGAGCTCGAACGAGCCGGAGTGAACCGTTATGTGCAGATCATGCAGGAAACTCTTACGGCCGCAGGATACTAGTCCTTTGGTCTATCGATTACGCGGCCCCCGGCATCGCCGGGGGCCTTTTTCTTGAGTCGATCGCAAACTACGTCCTCCTTTCTTGAGAATCGTCCGCTATGCAGACCGGGTATCCGGGTGTAGTACGAAAGGCATGGACGGCCCGAATGGTCGTGATCATGGCATTGCCGCACGGCGGTTCTCCTCATCACAGGATTATCTTCCACGACCGGTTCCGCGCTCATCGTTCCCTTCCATCGAAACAAAGAAGCAGGTGTTACCTGCTTGGGGGCAACCCAAGAGTTCTGTGAGACACATAAGGAGTGTCGTATGAGAAAAGTGTTGCTTGTAGTGGCGCTGATCGCGGTCAGCGCGGTCCTGGTCATGGCCGCGGGTCAGACCGAGCGCACCGCCGCAACGGCGGTGAGGGTGAATCCTCCCGGGACCTATCCGATCGTGGACGAGCAGGTCACGATCACGGTCTGGACCCGTTACG
>SLST01000128.1 GCA_007130265.1 Spirochaetales bacterium | reverse complement strand
CCACTGGTGCATCGAGTCGAACCCCCAGTGGTCGCGCGCCCAGGGCCCGCCGTGCGGATGGAGCACGAGAGGAACCGGCGCATCGGGCACTCCGTCACCGTCCGGATCGGCTCCGGCCGGAAGCGAGTAGTAGACGACCATGTCGAGCCCGTCGCGGGTCCTGATCGTCGCCGGGTGCATGGGCACGAGCGGCAGCCCTTCGAGCGCGGAGCGGTTCGTGAAGAGGAGCTGCACCGCTTTGGTCTGCGTATCGTAGAGGTAGTACGGCACCGGGCCGTTGTCCACCGCGAACGCGACGGTCCAGTACCGGTCGTCGAGCGAGCGGGAGGCGATCTCCACGTCGCCGCGGGTGACCGTCGCAAGGTGCTCGAGATGCTCGCGGATGGAAGGATCGATGATCTGCCAGCTCTTGCGCTCGTAGTCGAAGGCGGCGGCCTGCACCTGGAGGTCGCGCGGGTGGCGGATGAGGTCCGCGACGTCCGCCCGAGCGTCTTGGGCGAGGAGCGTTCGCTCGCCGCTTCCGACGTCGATCGCGAAGAGCGCGGAGGTGTCGCGCCCGCGGCTGTCGGTCATGTAGACGGTCGTGAGGGCACGATCGTAGCCGATCGTGCCCGTCGTCATCGAGTCTTCCGGCGGTACCGCGTCGGCATGCACCCAGGAGCCGTCCTCGTACCGGAAGACGGCGACCCCGCCGTCGGCAGTCATCTCGTACCCTTCGCGGACGGCGAAGCGATGGTCGGTCAGGATCTGTACGAAACGGTCGTGCTCGAGGACGAGCGCGAGCTCGCCGGTGAGGATGTCGAGCCGGTGGATGTCGTGGAACCGCGGCGATCGCGTGTTGAGCGCGATAAGGCATTCGTGCGGATAGTCAGCGCTCAACTGCTGAATGCGGGCCTGAATCCCGTCGAAGGGGGTCAGGTCGACGTTGGGACTGCCGTCGAGATTCGCGCGGTAGATGCGCCAGTTCTCGTCACCGTCCCTATCCTGGATGTAGAGGAGGTGCTCGCAGCTGTGCGCCCAGGCGAAGAAGCGGATGCCGCGTCCGGTGTCGCGGGTCACCGCGCGCGCCGCGTCGAGGTAGTCTCGCGGGGCGACCCAGACGTTCAGCACGCCCTCGAGCGGTGCGAGCCAGCCGATGTGGCGCCCGTCCGGGCTGATGCGGACCATCGCGCGGTCGGGATTCCCAAACAGCACTGAACGGGGGATGAGATCTACCTGCATACCGACTCCTGATGGTCGAGCTTCGCACGCGCGAAACGAGGGGTCAAGGCCGTGAAGGAGCCTGGACCGGCGTTCGGGCGACGTTGACATGCATGCAGATGCATGAACACGATGGGTCCGGAGGAGGAGCTGCCATGCAGAGAATTTGGTCGTACGACGACGGAGTGGTGATCGACGGCGACTTCCCCGGCGGCAACGTCATCGTCGAGCGGCGGACGGGCGACCGCGTGCACCTGAGGCAGGACCTGCGCGAGACGGAGGGCAACTGGTTCTACTGGGGCTTCCGCGTTCGAGGCGCCGCGGGACGGCGGATGGAGTTCAGCTTCACCAACGGCGACGTGATTGGCGCGCGGGGACCGGCCTGCAGCGTCGACGGCGGTGAGCGCTGGGTCTGGCTCGGCGCGACCGCGGCGGCCGGGCCGTCGTTCTCGTTCACCTTCTCAGACGCGCACGCGGAGGCACGCTTCTGCATGGCGATACCGTACCTCGAGCGCGACCTCCAGAGGTTTCTCCACCGTCACGAGGATGAAGAGGCAATGCGCTGCGAGACACTCTGCCGGACCGAAGGCGGCCGGGAGGCGGAGGTCCTCCACGTCGGACGTCTCGACGGTGCGCCGCGGCACAGGATTCTCGTCACCGCCCGGCATCACTGCTGCGAGTCGCTCGCGTCGTACGCGCTCGAAGGAATCCTCGAGAGCGCCCTTGGACCGGACGGGCTTGGCGAATGGTACCGGGCGAACGTGGAGATCATGGCGGTTCCGTTCATGGACAAGGACGGCGTGGAGCAGGGAGATCAGGGGAAGAATCGACGGCCCCACGACCACAACCGGGACTATGGCGAGCAGCCGATCTACTCGACGGTCGCCGCGCTCAAGCGGCGGGTACCGGAGTGGTCTGGAGAGAAGCTGCGCATCGCGCTCGATCTGCACTGCCCGTACATCAAGGGCGGCGAGACCAACGAGGTCATCTACTTCGTCGGTGGGGAGGACCGGCGGAACTGGCAGCAGGTCTGCGGCTACGCCGAGACGCTCGAAGAGAACCAACGCGGCCCGCTGCGCTACGCGGCGTTCGACAACCTCGCGTTCGGCCGCGGCTGGAACACGAGGGCGAACTACGGGTCCGGAAAGAGCTGCGCCTCCTGGACCTCCGGGCTGCCGGGCATAGCATTCGGCACGTCGCTGGAGATCCCGTATGCGAACGCCGGCGGCCAGGAAGTCAACGCGGGGACCGCGCGGCTACTCGGCCGCGACCTCGCGCGCGCGATCAGGGTCTACCTCGAGTCCGCGGGTACGGCGTGAGACCCCGGCGTGAGACCACGGAGTGAGGCTACGGGACCGCGTTGGGCGGCAAGAGCCCTGCCCCGCCGGCCGGGTCCTCGCTGATGCCGAGCTCACGGGCGGGTGCATCGGGCCTCAGACGGAAGTCCCCTGCGTCCGGGTCGACGAAGCCGGGGTCGACGGCGCGGCTTGAGATCTCGATTCCGAATACGCACTCTCGCTCGAGGTGCTGTTCGGCAAGCGCCGGCTCCGCGGTATTCCAGTAGATGTTTCCGTCGGCCCGGCAGTCACGCAGGAGCGGCTCCGGGCCGGTACCGTGGATGCGCGGTCCCTGGTAGTAGAAGGCCTGGGCGGCAGCGGTCGCGAGGATGACGTTGCCGCGTACGACGGTGTCCGTCAGCGGCCCCACCTCGAGCGAGATCATCCCGCGGCGGGTCTTCTCCACCGACGGGCAAGCGATCACATTGCGCACGATCGTGGTGACTCCCTTTATCGTGATCCCGGTGGCGAAACCGCCGAGTCCGTAGATGAGGTTGTCTGCGATCAGCGTGTCGAACTGGTCGTCGTCGCAGCGGATGCCCTCCGCCATGCTCGGGCTCGGGCAGGTGTGCACCCGGTTCGCCGACACCACATTGCCGCCTCCGGCGCCGGAGATGTAGATCCCGTTGCCGTCGCCCATCACCTCCATCACGTGGTGGATATCGTTGCGCTCGATCACGTTGCCGCGCGAATGCAGCAGCGGCTCGCGGCGTTCCCAGTCCGCCTTCCACGCCTGATGCCAGACCGGCTTCTCGTAGGCGGGGCCGAGCACGGTCTCCACCTCCGGCCACCGAATCGTCCGCGAGCACTCGCGCCTCCCGCTCCTGTCCCAGTGGATCCGGCCGGTCGCCACGATCGCGCTGTACGGCGTATGGTGCACCAGGTTGTGCGCGATGCGGTTGTGCCCGCTCTGCCAGGCGAAGATCGCCGGGGCGTGCCAGGTAACCCGTCCCGTGTGGTGGATGTGGTTGTTGCAGACGATGTTGCCGCGGTTCACGTCCTTCGTACCCGGCCCGTAGCCGGCGAGCAGCACCGCGCACCCGCCGATGTCGTGGATGCGGTTGTCGCACACGGAGATCCGCTGCGCGTGCAGGTCAAGGCGGATCGCCGCGCCGTCGGAGGCGTGGATCTCGCAGCCGCGGACGCCGCACGCTTCGGCGCCGCGGAAGCGAATCAGCGCGGTGGGCCGGTCGAAGGCCTCCCAGTCGTGCTGGACGCCCCAGCCGCTCTGCCCGTACCACGGATAGCGGGCCCCGTGACGGAGAGTGAGGTTCGAGAACCAGATCCCGCGAACCGGCTGGTCGTGCGGACCGTCGTAGTCGATCTCACCTTCAACGCGGATGAGCTCGGTACAAGCGGCCGCGACGATGCCGTCGGGCTGCTCGTCGTCTTCAGGCCAGTAGTAGACGGCGCCGTCGGGGCCCGTGAGCCAGCCCGGGCCGTCGAGCAGCCACGGCAGGTTCTCGAGCCAGACCGACTCTTCCCGCCGGTTCGGAAGCAGCGGGTAGGTGCACGGAGCGCCGGTTCGAAGCAGGCGCTTCTCCTCGTCCCATTCGGCGACGGGCAGGATGTTCATCGTCCAGGTGTTGCGAGGGATGACCACGAGCTCACCGCCGGCGGGAGAGGCGCCGGCCGGGACTACGCCGTCGGGCAGGATCATGTGGTCGAAGAAGAACTCGTCGTCCGGCGCACGGGAGTCGTCGGCGAGCGCGGCGAAACCCGCGCCCCGGACGCGCGGCAGGCGCTGCGTCCCGCGGTAGAGCGCGTTCACCCGAGCGGCGGTCCCTGCGGAAGACCCGGCCGGCGAGTCTGCGACCCAGAGATGCTTACGGGCCTCCGGCGCGAAGCCGTCCGGGTCGCGGGCCGCGTCGTAGCGGCGCCACCCCGTGACGGGCATCCCGGCGCTCAGCACCGCCTCCTCGCCGGGGTACCCGGCGTAGGTAATGCGTCGGCCCTCATCCCTGCCATCCTCCCGGTGAAAGACGACGGTCTCGTTCATGTGGTAGGTGCCGCCGCGCAGGAGCACCGTGACGTCGTCGTCTCGACGGCGGGCGATCAGCTCCCGCACGGCGACTCGTGCGCGCTCGAGCGAGGCGAACGGCTGCGCCCAGGTCCCCGGATTGGCGTCGCTTCCGTCGGGGGCGATGTAGAAGTCTGCGTGTGCGTTGGTCATGGGTCCACTGTACCGGAGAGGGCGGGTGTGTGCGAGGGGGGCAGTGGGAGGGGGCGCCGCTGTGCCGCTTGGCGAAGTCACGCAAGGAGGTTACGATCGCGAAAACGATAGGTGAAACGGAGGACTGCGTGACCTGTTCCGACCATGACCGGAGCATCCTGAGAGCGCTCGGGGAGCGCAAAGCGGCGGCGGCCGAGACGAAGGAGAACGCCGAGCGTCGTGCGGCCTGGTACCGGCATGACGAGGGGCCGGGCGGCCGACCGATGGTGCTTGCCGAGATAGGCGGCATCCGCGATGAGAAGCGACCGGTGAGCGAAGCCGATTTGGAGTGTCGCGGCGAATGGGCCCGCAGGCTTGAGTGGGGGCTGCGCACCGAGCTCTACCAGTTCGACGTGCTCAGGGACGACCACGTGATCGAGCCGTGGATGAACGTGGGCTATCGCGTCGAGATCGGTGACTACGGGGTACAACCGGTCGTGCACTCGGGCGACCGTGACGGGAAGATGGGCGCACGCAGCTGGGACCCGCCCCTCGTCGACCTCGACCGTGATCTCGCCAAGCTGAGACCGAGCGAGTACCACGTCGACCGGCAGGCGACCCATGAGGAGCAGACGCTTCTGGAATCGGTGTTCTCCGGAGTACTGCCGGTGCGCATACGGACGAGCTTCTACTGGACCATGGGACTGACTTGGAGAGCAATCGATCTGGTGGGGCTCGAAGGGCTCATGCTCGCGATGTACGACAATCCGGAGGGCCTGCATCGTCTCATGGCCTTTCTGAGGGACCAGCATCTCGCAATGGCAGAGTGGCTCGAAGCCGAAGGGCTGTACACGCTGAACAACGAGAACGACTATACCGGCTCAGGAACCATGGGCTACACGCGTGATCTGCCGGCATCCACCGACGGTGTCGTGCGTACGCGCGACCTCTGGGTGCTGAGCGAGTCCCAGGAGACCGTGGGAGTGGGACCCGAGCAGTTCGAGGAGTTCGTCTTCCCGTATCAGCTCGCCATCGTCGAACGATTCGGCAGGTGCTACTACGGCTGCTGCGAACCGGTGCACGGGCGATGGCACATCATCAAGCGGCTTCCTCGTCTCGCCCGGGTCTCCGTCTCTCCCTGGGCCGACGAGGAACTCATGGCCGATTACCTGGGCGATCGCTACGTCTACTCGAGAAAACCCGCGCCGAGCCTCATCAGCACGTCGGCATACGACGAGGTGGTAGTCCGCCGCGACATCCGTCGTACGCTCGATGTCGCGAAGGGTTGCAGAATCGAGCTTATCATGAAGGACGTGCACACGCTGAACAATGCACCGGAGCGGATCGCCCGCTGGGTCCAGATCGCCCGCAAGGAGGTCGACCGCGGCTGACACTGCCGCGCGGGGCGGCTGAGAGCTTGGACGGCGCGCGGCAAGAGGTTCGCGCTCGCGGCGTCAGTACTGTCCGAGCAGCCCGCGCGCCATCGCGTACCGCTCGGCAAGCTTATATGCCAGGACGCCCACAGTCAGCCAAGCCGTCGCATTGGCGGCGAGCAGAAGCCATCCGGCGGTCGCGAACTCGAACAGGGTGGTTCCCTCCGTCATCGCCTCCCGGATCATCGTGGATCCGCGCACCACGGGAAGCAGTTCGAGCCACGGCGAGACGGTAACGGGCACGACGACCAGGGCGAGGAAGATGAACTGCGCGATCTGAAGAAAGGCCTGGATCTGCTTCATGACGATGGCAAGGCCTGCAACGGCGAAACCGACGCCGATCATGCACGCGATGGTGAGAAGGCCGAGCGGCAAGAGCGTCGCGACGTCGAAGCGCAACCACTCTCCTGAGGTCGCCATCGCGAGCACGAGCATGACGGCGATCATGATCAGGTTCGCCACGACATTACCCATCATTCTCGCGAGCAGGATGCGCCACGCGCTGACCGGCGACATGTAGAGCTGTTCGAGGGTGCCGCGGGTGGCTTCCTGCGTGATCTCCCATCCAATGCCCTGCATCGCCATGAGCGAGAGCATCCACAGCACGAGACTCACGATCAGGTACTGCGTGCTTTGCGCCGCGCCGTCCGGTCCGCCCACGACGTTGATGCCCAGAAAGAGCAGGACGAAGATTGCATAGAAGGTAACGATCATGCTGATCGTGTTCGGCAGGTAGCGCCGCATCTCGATGAGCACCTTGCGGGTGTTCGCAACCAGAACGTTAATCGATCGCATGCGCTGCTCCACCGTACGAGACCCCCTCGCGGACGAGTCGGCGGAAAACGTGCTCGAAGTTCACCGTCGTACGGTTCAGTCCCTCTATCCGCGCCGATCCGGCACGCAACAGCTCGATGAGCTCGTACATATCCGCCGCATGCTCGAGCTCGACGCGCAGCACCGGAGTCGCACCGTCGCGGTCGAGCTCGACCGCGGGAAAGGCCGCCCGCAGCCGTCCGAGCGCCTCAGCTCCAGGCTCCTCAGCGAGCTCGACCGCATAGGCGCGGGTCTCGAAAAGGCGCAGCAGATTCGCGACCTCGTCGTCGACCACGACCCGACCGTCGTTGATGACAACGGTCCGCCGGCAGAGATCCTGCACGACGGACATGTCGTGAGTGGAGAGCAGGATCGTCCTGCCTTCCCGGACGATGCCGCGCAGGATCTCCCGCACTTCGTAGCCGGTCTCCACGTCGAGCCCGAGGGTCGGCTCGTCAAGGAGGATGACCTCGCTGTGCGCGAGGAGCGCGACGGCGATCGCGAGCTTCTGCTGCATGCCTCGAGAGAGCGTGTTGACGAGCTCGTTCCGCTTTTCTGCGAGCCCGAACTGCTCGAGCAGACGGTCGACTTCCTCTCGTACCTGACGCTTGGACCGACCGCGATTACCCGCGAAATAGTAGAGGTTTTCGCGGGCGGAGAGACGCCAGTAGAGATTGCGATTGCCCTCGAGTACTGCGCTGATGTGGCCGAGCGCCCTCGAACGGTCGCGCTGGGTGTCGATGCCGTTCACGGTGACCCGGCCGCTATCCGGAAGGAGAAGCGAACAGATCAGTTTTATGGTCGTCGTCTTGCCGGCGCCGTTCGGCCCGAGCAGGCCGAGGATCTCACCGCGTCGGACGTCGAACGAGACGTCGGCCACCGCCTGCACCCGCTCGCGCGATTTGCGCTTGCGGAAGCTCTTCGAGAGAGACTTGACTTCGATGACCGGCTCGGTGGCGATGCCGGTGAGTGTAGCCGCGCGGGTGCGGAAGGGCAAGCGCCGGCCGGTTACCGTGCCCTACACGAACATCCGGGACGCGTAGTTGTTGAGGTTCGTGTCGTATTCGGTCTTTGCACGATCCATTTTTCGGGCTATTGAGTTGCCGCGCGAAGCCTCGCGATCCCAGGCACGAGCCGCAGCCCGAACGGAAATGGACGAGAAGAAGCGGGTAAGCGCCTTGCCGTAGCGCAGCGCGAAGCTGTCCGCCGCCTCCTCAGGGCCGACGTCGGCTCGCCGTTCCTTGAGGTAGTACCAGTGGTCCGATGCCTCGAGGTAGAGGTCGCCGACCGGTCTCCCCGGAAACGCCTTCCTGATATCCCCCTGCTCGAGCGCGGTCTTCAGCGGCGAAAGGACCGTAGACTGCCACGAAGTGACGGCTTCTTCCCACGCGTGCTCGGTGTGTTGCTCGGTGTCGATCAGGTACTTGTGGACAGACACGTGTTCCTGCACCCGGTTGGCTGCATCATCACGAGTGAACGCGATCCCCAGGCGGTCGAGCACCTCGCTCGTAGTCTCCATCGTTTCATTGGTGTTGATTGTGTTCATTCAGTTCCTTTCCTCAATTTTCTCTCTCTTTATCTAACTAAGAAGATAAGCAATCCTCCGGTGGAAAGCAAATCGGCTCCCGGCGTCAGCATGGCCCGTCGCGTTGAGTGTGACCGGTCGAGTAGTCGATGCGAACGACTGTGATCGCGTCGGTTTCGTCCGGGGTGCACCCGCCCTCCGCCGTCCCGGAGATCCGGAGGTCCACGATACGGGCGGCGGCCGCAACGTCGTCGGCCAGCAGTCGAAGGGGTTCGCACGCGTCCCGCCCGCAGGCGAGAACGGCGTGCTCGACCGGAGCGCCGAGTGACTTCCCGGCGAGGGTCTTCTGTTTGTGGACGGCGCCGAGCGCGGCGCGTGCGATCTCGAGGCTGGCTTCGCAGCTCGGCGCCGCGACACCGGCGAGCTCGCTTACCCGCGGCCACGGAGCGCGGTGAATCGACCGAAGGCCGGTTTCACTCGCATACGCCCACGACCAGATCTCCTCGGTAACAAAGGGGAGGAACGGCGCAAAGAGCCGCAGGAGCATGCCCAGGCCGACGTGCAACCCCGCCCGGGCCGACGCAGCACCGCCTGCAGGGGCGCGATAGGAGCCGCCGGCCCCGGGGTCGGCGGCTGACGGGCGGACGTCAGAGCGAGCTCGCGACTTCGCGAGCTCGAGGTACGAGTCGGTGAAGCGGGCATAGAAAAAGGCCTCGATCGCGGCAAGCGCGCCGGCGTGGTCATAGGCGTCGAGACGACGGGTCGCCTCACCGACGAGCGAGGAGAGCTCGTGCACGAAGGCGCGGTCGAGCTCGTCGGCTATGCTATCTCGCGGCGCCTCACCGAGTCCGAGCACGAACTTCCCGGCGTTGTAGAGCTTGGTCACGAGCCGCCGACCCACCTTCAGCACCGACTCGTCGAACGCGGTGTCCGCGCCCAGGCGGGCGCTCGCCGCCCAGTAGCGCACACCGTCTGCCGTATAACGGTTAAGATAGTCTAATGGCGTGACGGTATTGCCGACGCTCTTCGACATCTTCTTGCGATCGGGGTCGAGAATCCATCCCGAGATGAGCGCGCTGCGCCAGGGAATCGTGTCCTGGTGCAGGAGCGACTTCGCGATGGTGTAGAAGGCCCAGGTGCGTATGATGTCGTGGGCCTGCGGACGCGCGTCCATTGGCATGGGAGGATCCATGGACGCGGGCCAGCCGGTGGTGATCTGCGGGGTGAGAGAGCTCGTGAACCAGGTGTCAAAGACGTCGGGCTCGCCGGTGAATCCGCCCCTCCGGTCGCGCTGATCGCCGGCATAGGCGGGCGGAACGTCCGTCATGGGGTCAACGGGAAGCGCATCGCGCGAGGCGAAGAGAGGCTTCTCATACACGGGGTTTCCGTCCTCGTCAAGCGGGTACCAGACGGGGAATGCGACGCCGAAGTACCGCTGTCGGCTGATGCACCAATCGAACTGCAGGTTCTCAGTCCAGTTACGGTAGCGAAGCCGCATGTGCCCCGGGTACCAATCGATCTCGTCGCCGGCGGCGAGCAGGCGGTCGCGTTTGTCGAGCAGGCGGACGAACCACTGTCTCGTCGTCATGAACTCGATGGGACTCGTGCCTTTCTCGTAGAACTTCACTTCGTGCCGGATGGGCTCGGGCTCGGCCGCGAGCGCGGGGCGGTCGCCGTTGGTCGAGTGCTCCGGCCGGCGCAGGAGATCCTCGGTCAGGCGTCGGGCTGCACGGACATTCCGTCCCACCATCTGCGCGTAGACCGCCTGAGCCGCTCTGGGGTCCGTACTCGCCCCGTCGAAAGTGGTCTCGCAGAATCGGCCGTCCGGGCCGACGATCTGCCGAAGCGCGAGCCGCCGCGTGCGCCACCACTCGACGTCGGTCGCGTCACCGAAGGTGCAGACCATGGCGATCCCGGTCCCCTTCTGCGGATCAGCCTCCGCGCTGGGGAAGATAGGAACCCGCAGCCGGAAGAGCGGCGTCACCGCCTCTCTACCGAACAGGTCGCGGTACCGCTGATCGTCGGGGTGCGCAGTCACCCCAACGCACGCGGCGAGGAGCTCCGGGCGAGTGGTCGCGACCGTGAAGGTGCGGTCGCTCGCCGCCACGCCGAACTCGATCGAGTAGTAGGCGCCCACCTCCTCGCGGTCCTCGATCTCCGCCTGGGCGACCGCGGTCTGAAAGTCGACGTCCCACATGGTGGGAGCAACGTTCTGGTAGACGTGCCCCTTCTCGTAGAGATCGAGGAAGCTCTCCTGCGCCGCGCGTCGGGCGCGACCGGCGATCGTCGTGTATTCGAGGTCCCAGTCGACCGAGAGCCCGGTGCGCTTCCAGAGGTCGCGGAAGGCGCGCTCGTCCTCCGCGGTGAGCCGCTCGCATAGCTCGATGAAGGTACGCCGCGATACCCGGCGAAGCGGGCCCTTTCGCGTCTTCGCGTCGGCCTGCTCAGAGTTCAGGCCTTCCTCCCCGGAGAGCGAGGGGTCACAGCTCACGTGGAAGTAGTTCTGCACGCGCCGCTCGGTGGGAAGACCGTTGTCGTCCCAGCCCATGGGGTAGAAGACCTCGCGGCCGCGCATACGCTGGTAGCGGGCGATCACGTCGGTCTGGGTGTAGCTGAAGACGTGCCCGATGTGGAGCGACCCGGAGACGGTGGGCGGCGGGGTATCCACGGAGAAGACTTCCCCGGCGGGTCTTCCGGGCTCGTACCGGTAGACGCCGGCCGACTCCCACGCCT
>SLST01000448.1 GCA_007130265.1 Spirochaetales bacterium | reverse complement strand
GGGGCAGGAACCGCGTTCGGGACTGCCGTCGAACGCGCTCGTGTTCGACGGCGCGCCGAACTCACCCGTCGGCGCTGCTCCCGAAATCACCACGCCCGACGGGCGTACCATTGCAGGCGCACCGGCGCGCACCAGGCACGACCAGGTGGGTCAGCCGCAGGTGGTCCGGCTCGAAGACGGCCGATGGCGGATGTACTACTGGCACCACCAGCACGGGTGGGGAAGGGTGCCCTATCTCTACACGATCGCCGAGAGCGACGACGGACTCAGGTGGCGCGTGCCGGACTACGAGAGTCCCGCACTGAATGCGCACTGGTGCGGCGACGGGTCGCAGCTCGAGGAGGCGCAGCGTCTTGCCGAACTCAGCAGACGAACCAACGATGCGGTCTACGTCTACCGCAACCCGTGGACCGGCGTGTGGGAGCTCTACTCGCAGTGGTTCGTCGACAGCCACCCGGACCGAGCCGTCCCCGCGGACAACTGTCCCGACTTCAACCGCATGATCCAGCGGCGAACGAGCGCGGACGGCAAGGCGTGGAGTCTCCCTGAGCTCGTTATCCAGGCCGACGACCGCGACCCCTGGGATCTGCAGTTCTATCACCTGTCGGTACAGTACCACGAAGACTGGATGATCGGATCGCTCGGCCACTATCGCGTGGAGGAAGGGCAGCAGTCGATGGACCTCGAGCTCGCCTTCAGCAGAGACGGCCGCAGGTGGCATCGTCCCCTTCGCGGCGGCTTCATCCCGCGCGAATTCGGCGCTCCGGACGGCGAGGGCATCTACCCACCGAACGCCTGGATAGATGAAGGCGAGCGTTGGCTCTGCCTCTACACCGGCACGGGACGCAAGCACAACCGCCACGACGACGAGTCGCAACCGGGGGCCGCGACCTACGCCGCGAGGTTCGCGAAGCACCGCCTCGTAGGACTCGACGCAGGTTCCGCCGGGGGCGGCTTCATGAGCGACGTCTTCTATCCGGGCGGCGAGGAGATCAGCGTCGACGCCGACGTCCGCGGATCGCTACGCGCCGAGCTCTGTGACGCGTGGGGCCGCAAGATCCGCGGCTACCACCTCATGGACAGCGTTCCGGTGTGCGGCGACTCGGGCGCACATGTGCTGCGCTGGGCCGACGTGGGGACCGCGGCTCTCCGCTTTGAGCCCGTGCGTGTCCGGCTCGAGTTCACCGACGCGACGGTGTACGGGATAGCGTATGGGTGAGCGCGCGAGGGGCCTGAACCAGGACTTCGAGTTCCGCTACAGTCAGCGAATGTCGCACAGTTCTTCCCATTCCGAGATCATCGCTTCCATCCCCGACCAGGGGAAGACCGCTTTCCCGGAACTGCACGGGGTGAGAATCAACCCCCGCCTGCCAAAGATCTCAAAGGTACTCCGTACCGCTCTTCTGACTTCCTCCGGTTTGTCGTAGGGCATATGCAGGGTATCTGAAGGACCCGTCCAGAAGCTGCAGCGGTCTCTGCAGGCTGTATAGAGCGCCTCGGGATCATTGCCGTGGAAGAAGGGATCCGGTGTGACGATGCAGTCCACATCAAGGTCTCGAAGGTGATCGACAATAGGGGTATACCCGGTGATCATGGTATAGCCGATCAGCGCTCCCGCATTATGGATGGCGTGTGCCTCTTCACGGACACGGTCTCCTACGGTCTGTTTCAGATATCCCGGACTGAAGAAATCACAGCTCTCGTAATATCCGTTTCGTCTGATGAAGTCGGTCCCCAGTTCGAGGGCGATCTCAAGGTTCTCCATAGTGTTGCGGTGTTCGATCTCGAGAAAACGGTCCACCAGTTCCGGTTCGTCTACTGACTTGAGACATATCCCGTTGGTCCCGAAGCTATGCAGTCCGTCGGTCAGGCCGCTGCCGATAGATATCAGTCGGGCCAGCCCATGCTTTTCGGCCAGGCGCGTTGCCTCGGCGTGGTAGAAGCGGAGCGTCTCCAGTTCCTGCTCGGTCTCCGGTGGTGCCGTAAGGTACTCAAGACAGGTCAGATCCTCTTGAGATTCCACCCACGGGGTAACGAAATGGCCAACATTGCCGTCGCTGAAGAGAGGAATATCAAACCCATGCGACCAGTTTTCGTCCAGGCTGACTTCCGCGGTAATGTCCCCGGCCGGGGTATGCCAGGTCTTCCTGAGGACTCCATGGTCAAGACGTACCTCCGGGGTGGATTCACGCTGGTAGAACCTTTTCCAGGGTATGGCTACTACAGGATCCAGACCGCGTTCCTGTGCAAAATACGTCACAGTCTCTTCCTGAGATGGGCCAACGGGACTCTGCCATCTCTTTCCTATCCGGTGCACGTAATCCTGCGCGTTGAAGAACGGTGAACACGGTACATGGTCGACCTCGTCCCGGCAAAACGCCGCACGCATTCTTTCCCTTGAGCTCATGCCATCCACAAGAGCCTCCTCTCCGCACAACAGTAGCCGTCTCGCGCTGCAGACTCACTGTACGGAACCGATCACCCGGTTCTGGTCAATCGCAACGGGGACCATCGCGTCATTCTCCCACGATGGGACCGGACGCCGCAACCGGTTGTCGCCGACCGGGAGAAGCTGCTCGCAGCACCAAGGAGTATCTCTCGGGCAGATGAACCGCCACGACGGTCTGCCCGGTCCCACGCGCGCGCTCGCGACGAAGCCTGCCTGTCGCTGCGGTGACCTCATGGTTCTCGTCCTGCGGAGCCGTCATCCTCTTCCATCCCATCACGCGCGACGAGTTCGGTCGATCACGTCGTACTCGTGTCCCCGGATTTCGTTGGCTCCACCACGCGCGCGATCTCGGCCCACACCTGCTCCTCATCAAAGGGCTTCGAGACATACCCGACCATCCCTGCGCCAAGGAACCGCGCAGCGTTTTCCGACTGGGCATGCGCCGTAAGCGCGATGATGGGCGGAGACGCTCTCCCGGCCCGCGTGTCCTGCGCCTGGATACGCTTTGCGGCTTCCATCCCGTCTACCGTGGGCATGTTAATATCCATCAGGATCACATCGAACGCCTGGTGCTTCGCGAGGTCTGTCGCCTGCACCCCGTTCCAGGCTTCGACGACGGTTGCGCCGCGACCGTGCAGAAGTGTTCTCAGGTAGAGCCGGTTGATCGCTTCATCTTCGGCGATGAGGATCGATAGCCCGTCCCGGTTCAATGTCGCGGGCCTTGGCTCCTGCTGGTTCTCGTCCCCCATCTGTTGAGCCATGAACTCTCTCTCCGTGCTCGTTGGTTCGTGGAGAGGCACCGTCACTCGGAACGTCGTTCCAACATCAACCGTGCTGTCTACGGAGATCGAACCGCTCAGCCGCTCGACGAGCGAACGGACGATCGACAACCCAAGGCCCAGACCTCCGGCAGCGTCCGCCTGCGTTCGAGCAGCCTGGACGAACGGCTCGAACACTGTTTCGAGTTCGTCCTTCGACATGCCCCTTCCGGAGTCCTGAACGACAATCTGGAGCTCATCCGAGACGTGCGTCAGCTTCACCGTGATGGTACCTGATTCGGTGAACTTCGTTGCGTTCGTCGCCAAGTTTATCACGATCTGGGCAATCCGCTCGCGGTCGCCGCTGACCCGTACGTCTGGGCCGTCATATGAGAATCGAAGTGTGAGGTTCCGATCGTCCGCGATCGTCCGCAACGTCGGCTCCAACCAATCGGCTATCTCCCGCACCCGGAAAGGAGCGGTTTTCACCGTGAGCTGCCCCGCTTGGGCCCTCGAAACATCGAGCAGATCCGTAAGGACTCGAAACAGTTGACTGGAGGCCCCGTCCATATTCCGCATCAGCGATTGCTGATAGTCGCTCAGCGGGGTCTTATCGAGAAGGCGAGCCATCGCCATTATCCCGTGCAGAGGTGTACGCAGCTCGTGGCTCACGTTGGCGAGGAAACGCAGCTTCGCCTCGTTCGCCACCTCAAGGTCTCGCCGGGCTGACGTGCTTTCCGCGAGAGCCTCGCGCAGTTGTACCGTTTTCCGGCGGACCTGCTGACGCAGCACGGCTACCCACGTCACGGCGATGGCAGCAGTGAGCATGCCTAGCCCGAACACGATCGCGATGGTCTGAGCCTGGCGCGTGTCCCACCACGATCTGGTTTCCAGTACCCCAAACCATTTCTCATAGGTCCGATCAAACTCGCCTGTTGACTTGAGAATGTTCAGTCCCTCGTTCAGCATGGCAAGGAGTTCCGCGTCGCCTCTCTGCACGGCCATTCCATAGCTACGACGAAACAGGGGAGCTTCGATCATCCGAATCGATCGGTACTTCATCCGACGAATCTCGCGCATGCCCTGGCCCATACCGAAGATCGCGCAGTCGCCTTCGCCTTCCGCCAGTGCCGCTAGTACGCTCGGCCACTCTGCGACGGCCACAATCTCCCTCCCGAGTCCCTCGCTCAGAACGTAGTCGTGTGCGAGATCTCCTCTGTGCACGATGACAACCGCGTCCTCCAGGTCATCAACTCCGCGAATCGTCGATCCACTCGGGACGAAGAGACCGTAGGACGCAACGAAGAACGGAATCGTGAAGTCGTGGAGTTCAGCTCGCTCGACCGTTCGGTACATTCCGGCAAGCATGTCCAGCTCGTTGGACTCCAGCCGCCGCCTCGCCTCGCTCCAATCGGTAAGCTCAATAGTGATGTCCATGTCCATGATCGAAGCCACCCGGTCCAGTATCTCCACGTTAAATCCTTCCGGGGTGCCCGCTTCGTTGAGAAACTCGAACGGCGGGTAGTTGTGGTCGCCTCCGACGAGAACTCTCCGTCTTCCCGCGCCGTTCGATTCCCTGTCAGTCGGTAGAGTTCGGACGAAGAACTGGTCCTCGCCGCCCTTTGCACCGCACGAGACGAGAAGAAGGAGCGCTACCGCTCCGAGGACCAAGATGACAAGCTGGTGATAGTGGCGCAACCCGAATAGCATCGTTTATGACCTTGAAGTGCGTAAGCGATTGTCGAACCGGCGCGTCTACAGATTCCCTCCCCCAAGGGGATCCGCTATCGCCGCGGCCCACATCGTCGCACAGAACGTGTATTAATGGAGCTAACCAAGTTTTTTGATAAACTTCCACGCCCATCATCGCATGTCAGGCTGGTCTTTGTCACGACCTGAATCACCCTGAATACTCCGGGCACTCCGGGCTGCGGCTGAGAGACCCGTGCGCCGTTCTCCCTCAAGCACGCCGATGCGCTCCGCCGTCAGCAGGAAACCGAATGGCAAACACCGGTTGCGGTGCACGTTGCAGATCTATAGTGCCGTCCAACTGCGTCGTCAGCGCCGACACAAGCCGTAAGCCCGAGGTTTGGGGATTGTCCAGGCCTATCTCTTGCGGAAAGGGCTTGCCGGTATTGGAGAGGACAACTTCGTACCTACCGTTTGCCCGGTCTTCCTTCATCTTCATCGAGAACCGCGCTTCACCGTCATCGGTGAAGCCATGCTTTATCGCGTTTGTCGCAATCTCGTTGACGATGAGTCCAAGAGGCATGGCCACGCGTGTAGCTATGTGGATCTCGTCGACATCCATATCGACTATCACACGTCTGCTTGAGAAGGACGAGAAGATGGAGGAGAGAAGGTCGCTGAAGTACTCTCTGCAGAATACTTCCGTCACACCCTTTGCCTGGTCGAGGTCTTGATGGATGAGTCTAATGGCCCCTATCTGGTCCTGCAGGTCGGAGAGGTCAATGTCCATTTCCGAACGTTTCAAGTTGATGAGAGAAGAAACCATGGCGAGGTTGTTTCGCACCCTGTGGTTGAGTTCCTTCAGCAGGGTTTCCTTCTCTGCGAGCAGACGTTTCTCTGTTGTGATCTCGTACGCCATTCCGACTATCGAGCGCGGCGATTCGCCGCAGTGCCGCATGGGGAAGAGCACCGACCGGAACAGCCGCTCCTGTTGGTCAACTTGCAGTGTGTCATCGACGATCATCTCTTCTCCGGTCTCGGCTATGTGATCGACGCGCTCCCTGAACACTGAGGCCGTCTCGGGAGGAAGCACCTCCTGGAAGTGTCTGCCCACCAGCTCTTCCTTCGTCGTGCTGAAGAGCGTGCACGTGGCTTGGTTGACCATCACATAGTGCCCGCTGAGATCGACCTCGGTAATCAACAGTGGTGAGTTGTCGATGATCTTCTGCAGACGCTCCTGCAGCTCGTGCGCGTTCGCCTCTGCCTTTTTACGGTCAGTGATGTCTACTGCAACCTCCACTCTCACCGTGCGTTCGTCAAGCCATTGCACCGCGCAGTCTCGGCACTCAAACCACCTCCCGGCAACGGCATTGTAGTGGTCCCACGCAACGGCCCCTGTTGGTCCGCCGGCTTCGTCTACGAGTCTGTCGTTGGAACAGAACGAGCACGGGCCATCCTGTCCCTGAATGGCCTTCCAGCACTTCTGTCCCGCTACGTCGCCAAATAGTCGACGGGCGCGTTCGTTGACAAACAGGGTTTCATGCGTCGCGATGTCACAGACGTACACGATCGCGTCGATGCTATCGATTATCGCTGTCAGGCGATGATTCGCCTCCCGCAGTAGCTTTTCGGCCCGTCTGCGATCGGTGATGTCCTCGATCGTTGCGACCATTCCGCGGAACTCACCGTCATGGTCGAACAGGGGGCTCGCGTTGATCGAAAGGTCGCTGCGCTCTCCGTCGGGTCGGACGATGCTTTGCTCGATACCCTGGACCGGACGCCGGGTGGACTTCACTAGGAAGAACGGGTGGCTCTCGTCGGGAAGTGGCCTTCCATCCAGGTCGGTACTCTCCCAGCTCGACTCGTTGTAGGTGCGCGACGTAATCTCGGATCGTTCAAGCCCCAGCGATCTCTCTGCAGCCACGTTCGCGAAGGTTATGTCCCCGGCTTCGTCGACGGTCGTGATCCCGACGGGGCTCATCTCGGCGATCATCTCGAATCGTGCGTGGTCGTTGCGACTCGCCTCTTCGGCGTCTATGAGGTCGGTAATGTCCAGGCAGTGCCCAATGTAGCCAAGGAACTCTCCGTGGCTGTCGTAGCGCGCGGTCCCGTCGTCCTGAATCCAACGGTACTGCCCGTTGGCCCTTCTGAGGCGGTAGCGCATGCTGAACGGTTCACGCCGGTCAAAGGCAGCGACGTAGATCTCAATACACCGGCTGCGATCATCCGGATGGACGCCTTCGACCCATCCGTTGCCCAGCTCTTGATCGAGCGTCCTGCCGGTGAACTCCAACCACGGTTGGTTGAAATAGTTGCACGCTTTGTCTCGTCCGGAGGTCCATATGAGCGCCTGACCCGAATCTGCGAGTGTGCGGAAGTGGAGCTCGCTCTCGCGCAGCGCCTCTTCCATCTGTTTGCGCTCGGTGATATCCTGGATCGTTCCGACCACTCGACGGTGATCAGCGTCATACTCGGCGATCGAACGGATACAGCGTACGGCGTTGTCCGACGGGCGCCGCATCGAGAACTCCACGTCATAGGGCAAGCCGTTGTGAACGAGCGCATCGAGCGCAGCGTCTAGCTTCGGTCGGTACTCGGCCAGCGCCAGTGACTGGACGTACTCCAGCGTCAACTCGCCGTCGAGCACCCCGAAAATCCCCCGCGCCTCATCCGAGCCGAACACGGTTCCCGAGTCGAGCTCAAGACGCCACGATCCGAGCTTCGCCATCGCCTGCGCGCGCGCCATATCGCGCTCGCTATCGGAAAGTGCTTGAGCGACTCGATACTCTTCGCTCACGTCGCGGAAGACCAGCACCACGCCGATAATCGCTCCGCGAGCGTCCCGTATCGGGGCGGCGGAATCCGCTATCTGGTGTCTGGATCCATCGGCGGCGACCAGTACCGTGTGGTTGGCGAGTCCAACAACCTCGCCGTCGCGAATGACTCGTGCCACAGGGTTCTCGCAAACACGGCCGGTGACCGAGCTCACGATGCGCAGCACCTCCGGAAGGGGTCGACCTTGTGCTCCATCCTCCTTCCAGCCGGTGAGCCTCTCCGCCACAGCGTTCATCACGGCGACGTTGCCGTCGATGTCGGTCGCAATCACCGCGTCGCCCACACTCTGAAGCGTTACGTTCAACCACTCTTTTTCTTCCGCGATGATCTGCTCGCTGTGCTTGCGCGCGGTCACGTCCTGAACCACGACCGTGAACTCGTTCTCCCGGGTCGGGAACACGCTCAGCTCAAACCATCGGTCCGTCGGTGCGAAGAAGAGCTCCCGCCGAATCGGCTTGCCCGACGAGACGACCCCGGAATAGATGTCCACGAGTTCACGCGTCTGCTCCGGGTAGAGTTCCCGAATTGTCCTTCCGACAACCATCTGCGCCGGCAGTCCGGTGTGCAACTCGAACGCATCATTGACCTTCAGGTACTCGCAATCGAACGGTTCACCGGCCGCGTTGTAGAGCATCCGGTGGACGCACAGGCCGTTCATGGAGTAGCGGAATGTATCGTCTGTGAGCTTTCTGGAGTCGAAAAGGCGGAACGCCATCTTCACCGATGTCGTGAGGACCGTCTCTCCGGAGTTCTTCACGATATACCCGTAAGAGGTAATCTTCTCGGTCCTCTCCACGACCTCGGGCTCGGTGTGCGAGGAAAGAAACACGATCGGTAGCTCACGCGCTGCCAGGATCATCTGCGCAGCCTGCGTCCCGTCGATCCCCGGACCCAGATTGATGTCCATCAGGGCCAGTCCGATCTCGGGATCGCTCTCCGCCAGATCGACGGCCTGTTCGCCGGTCGACGCGTGAATGACCCGGTAACCGTGACGCTCGAGCGTCATCGCCTCGGCCAGTGCAATGAGAGCCTCGTCCTCCACAAGGAGTATCGTTCGCCTGTGGCTTTCTCCGCTCGTGGTTTCGCTCACTGCGCGACTCCTTGAACTGATATGGACCGCACTCCCGGCCGCGCCCGTCGCAGAACGCCGGTACCGGATCGTGAGGCGTTCGCCCGTGCCGAAGGGTAGTGCGACCGCATACAGAGTATAGGGCGCACCGACAGGGTTCGCAATTTTCTTGTTCTAGTCGCATTCCGGTTCTCGGATTGCGGTGCCAGTCGTGTCTGCCGCCGTGTCGTACCGGCACGCAACCGGCCTCCGGGAAGGCCGGAGCGGCTCAGTGTGATGATTTCGCGCTTGGTGGCTGCGGTACCCTCGGGTCGGGCTGTCTACGCAACATACACTGCTGCATTACATACACATCTAAAGGTACGAACTCTATGGGAAAGCGGCGCGGTAGTTTCTCGTAAGGAATCCTGTGATCCTACGAAACTCTCCTCCACACAATCTTGCTTTGGGCCGTCTCCGTTCGTATAATATATAGTACCGTAATTATTTCGGTTCTAAGTTTTTTGAGCCGGGCCGTGCTCGGGCTCAACAGCAGGAGTACTATGAATGTTTAGACTAAAACGTTTTCACGTCGTTTCCCTGAGCGTGGCATTGCTCACGATTCTCGGGGCCTACGCCCACGCGAGCTACGGGCTCTACGTGGGCAAGAATCTCACCGACGACGGTAGCGTCATGCTGGGTGGAACCGGCGATGAGGTTTCCGGTCACTGGATTGAGATCATTCCGCGGCAGACCCACAGTTCGGATGCTACGATCAGCGTAGGAGTCACCGACGAGGCGCGCTACCCCGGCGAGATGATTGAGATTCCGCAGGCGCGGATCACCTATCGGTTCTTGTCGCACACGTACTCGAACTTCGCCGGCTTTCCCCCACCGCTGACCAACGGCGGTCTGAACGAGTACCAGGTCGCCGCCCGCGACATCTGGTCTCCTTCGCGCAGCGAGCTCCGTCAGATGAACGATGATCCGCAGCGTGGCCTCAACTACAGCGATCTCTCTCGCGCCGCGATGCAGAGGGCTCGAAGCGCAGAAGCCGCGGTAGACATCGTCGGTAGGTTGATCGATCAGTACGGATTCGCAACCTATGGCGGTAACTCGCACCTGTTCGCGGATCCTGACGAGGGTTGGGTCTTCATCAACTACGCCGGCAGCCAAGGCCTCTGGGTCGCCGAGCGACTAGGACCCGACGAGATCCGCATGAGCTATCCTGGCTATCTCACGCCGATCCCTGCGCGCCATATCGATTTCGAGAACCTGCGACTCAAGAGCAACTCCGAGTACAAGGCGTCTTCGAACTTCATTCGCTTTGCTGTCGAGCAGGGTTGGTACGATCCGTCTACGCGTGACGCCTTCGACGCGAACACGATCTACGGCAACGTAGGTCGGGACCTTAAGCTCTGGTCAACGAACGTGAGTGGCGGCAAGGAAGCAATCCACCCACTGACCGGTGAGGACGTGACCAACTGGACCATCGCCGACTTCGAAGAGCAGATGCAGGAGATGTCGCCCGTTTCTCTCAGAGACATGATGGCTCTGGTGCGCTCGCCCCTCATCTCCGACGACTCCAATGGGTACGGTCAGGTGGCTCACCTGCGTAGTGATCTTGCGTATCGAGACCTTGGCGTGCTGTGGATGTCGCCGGTGGGATCAGTAACGTCTCCCTTTATCCCTTTCTACATCGGTACGCAGGAGGTTCCCATCGAGTACGCGAAGCACCGCTACCTCTACCGGGATTCCGACGCGACCTTTGTGACTGAGGACTGGGCCATCCAGGAGGCGACCGACTTCGCCTATCGAACGTTCAAACAGCTTATGTACTTCACCCTCGATCGAGTCGAAGTATTCCTGCCCGAGGTGAACGCAGCGCTCGTCGGGTTCGAGGACGATCTCATTGAAGAGCAGGAGAAAGTGGTCGAGATCGCAACCGTGTTGTTCGAGAACGGATATCCCAACCGCGCTCAGGAGTACCTCACCGACTACACCTCCAGAGTCGCTGGCGATGCACTCGACATGGGCGAGGCGCTGCTCGCCGGTGTTCAGGCTCGTACCCGCGCGGTCTACGGCCTGCGGCGACCGGAAGAGGAGACCATGCAGGCGGTCGATTACAGCGCCGTGACCGCAGTCATCATTCGATCCTTCGAGAACCCCGAACTCGAGCAGGCATCGCAGGCTCTCGCACGCGGAACCAATGCGCCGGCGCTGCAGGCAACACGTCGCACCTACAAGACCGGTGAGCAGATCGAGGTCATCTTTGCCAACGCGCGGGGGAACTCAACCGACTGGATCGCCCTTGCCGAAAAGGGTGCGGCGAACGACAGCTTCGTCGAGTGGCAGTACATCGAGGGGCAGGAGACCGGCTACCGAGTATTCCCGGAAGGCCTGTCCGAACCCGGTGAGTACG